>JBMFVR010000175.1:0-2605 GCA_049965895.1 Nitrososphaeria archaeon
AAAGCATTCAAATTCTTCCATTTACAGATGAAGAAATTGGTAAGGCGCAACTTTCCAATAAATTGTTGACTGAATGGTTTAAGCCGATTTTGTTGATTGCAAGGTGATCAGACTATGGAACTAACGGCATCATTTGATATTATTCAACCTGCACAAAATCAAAAATATTGCACAATCAAAATTGTGCGAGCTAATACCAAAGTTTACACTGGTAATGGAAACTTTATATTAAAAGTTTACACTGGTAATGGAAACTTTATATGGCAGCGTAGACCATAATTTTCCATGGTTAGCACCGAACTCATAAAATCGGTTATTGCAGAGCAAGAAGTTGAAATGGTTGAAAAATTCAAAAAGGAAAATATAATAGAAAGGGAAAATCAAAGCACTATTACAGATTACTTCAAACCCAACATTGCCCTAATAATAACTGGCCTTAGAAGATCTGGCAAATCGGTTTTTTCGTTTTCGATTCTTAAAGGAAAAAATTTTGGATACATTAACTTTGAAGATGAAAGGTTATCTGATTTAAATGCGAATGAAATGAACAGGGTGCTTGAAGCTATATATTCCCTTAAAGGCAACGTAGAAACGTTCCTTTTTGATGAAATCCAGAACGTATACGGATGGGAGAAATTCATTTCCAGGCTGGTGCCAAACCACAGGATCATCATAACTGGCAGCAATGCAACACTGATGTCCAGGGAGCTGGCCACCCACCTGACAGGAAGGCATCTGGATTTCATGCTCTTTCCCTTCAGCTTCAGGGAATACCTTCGATTTAATAACTTTACACCTAAAAAAGAGGACATTTACTTAACTACATCAATTGCAAAAATAAAGGAACATCTTAATGGTTATATAAAAGCCGGCGGCATTCCCGAAGGCATAAACATAGGCAAGAGGTTCATCCTGCAACTTGAAAACGATATAATTGAAAAGGATGTAATTCAAAGATACAAGATAAAATACAGAAAAAAACTAAAGGAGCTTTCTCACTATCTTCTCTCTAATTTTTCATCGGAAATTTCATACAATAAAATGAAGAACGTATTGGGCGTAAGGTCAGCTACCACCGTTTCAAACTGGATGGATTACATATCATCTTCATATCTAGTTTTTGAGCTGAACAAATATTCCCCAAAGCTCAAGGAGCAAATGCTTTCATCTAAAAAGGTTTATTCCCTGGACAATGGCCTCATAAATTCTCTTTCCTTTAAAACATCTGAAAATTTTGGCCGGTTAATGGAAAATTTGGTGGCAGTGGAGCTCTTCAGAAGAAAAAGCTACTGGCATAATGAGTGGGAAGTGTTTTATTTTAAGGATTATCAACAAAATGAGGTGGATTTCCTGGTAAAAGAAGGATATACTGTGAAAGAGCTAGTGCAGGTCTCCTACGCTAACAGCTTTGATGAAATAGAGAAAAGGGAATACAGGTCACTGATAAAGGCATCATACCTGTTAGGGTGCAATGAATTGAAAATAATCACATGGGACTATGACGACATAAAGAATATAGACAGTAAAAGAGTGAACTTCATACCGCTGTGGAAATGGCTCATTGCGCCTGACTGATTTTTTTCTATGGGTGACGACAGCGCTTCATCGTCCTGCTTGCAAAAACCTTATGCACAATCAGGACAATAGTGTAATAATAATAATTTAACTATAATGCACATTTTCCAGAATTTACTTTCAGCAATCATTTGAAAAGTTTCAGAAACAATTATAGCTTCTTGATGATCCTTTATGGCATGACACTTCCACCCGGGCAGCATTACATTAAGAAGTTCATCTACTATTCAGCATTACCTTCACCAAAGGTTGACATTAACACATACAGGCTAATGGTAAAGGGCATGGTAAAAAGGGAGCTGTCATATACCTATGAGCAGCTAATAAATATGATAGACACTTCAACTACAGCAGACTTCCACTGCGTTGAACAGTGGAGCGTTAAAGGTGTGGCATGGGAAGGGATCAGCATAGCCAAGCTTATGGAAGATAGCGGGGCATACGGTAACTACTTACTTTTTGAGTGCCTGGATGGATACACTTCAGTGGTTGAGATGGAAGAGGCAAGAAATGGATTCATTGCCCTTAAGATGCAGGGTGAACCATTGACCTACGAAGCTGGATTCCCCGCAAGGCCATTCTTCAAGGATCTATATGCATGGAAGAGCGCAAAGTGGCTCACGGCAATCAACGTGTTAAACGAATACGTTGACGGCTACTGGGAGGAAAGAGGCTATCATGAAAGGGGGAACGTGTGGCTTGAGGAGAGGTTCAAGAGTGATGAGGCCAGGAGGCTCAGGAAGAGCCCGATGAACGTTTGAGCTGACTGAAAAATTATTTTTCAGGAAAGTGAGCACCTAAACTGCAATTGCTGATTCCATATAAAGTGGTATCCTCTCATGACCAAAAGTTACTATGCAAGCTTGATCCAACTGTATGCATTAGTTTGATGCTCCAATGAACGTCTCAACAGGCGCCGATCATGCTGATTGTTTCCCTCAAGCATCTAACATTGTGACATTCTCTTACGCTAAAGCGCGTGAGCTTCCCATGCCGCTATCCCCCATTCGGGTTCGTCCGCAGTATGAGA
>JBMFVR010000176.1:0-2582 GCA_049965895.1 Nitrososphaeria archaeon
ATTCAGAGTTGTGCTTGCAGAATCTTTTGGCGATATATTCTATGAAAACGCTGTGAAAAACGGGTTGATTTTAATAAAACTTGATATTAACACTCTTCAAGAAATTGGAGAGCTAGCTAAATCCGGAAATCTAGTAGTAAACGTGGACCTCGAGAAAAGAAACATAATGTATGCAGGAAAAACTGTGCAGTTCCAAATGGATGAATCGGTGAGAAAACGGTTAATGAGTGGTAAAAGTGAAATAGAAATTACAATGGATTACAATGGGAAAATCGGTGAATTTGAGAAAATGATGCCAGAATTTCTTAAAGTAAAAGTGGGTCAAGATCAGAGAAAACTAGTTGAGGGCTGAACCAAAAGTGAACTACGCCCAGGTAAAGCTGGGCGCTTCACCAATGAGGCTAATAGTCACATGCAGAATATTCTTCAACATGGCCGCGGTGGTCTCGTCATCCACGGGCGTTAAGGTTGTACCCAGGGCCTTTTGTATCATTGGCAATTGATGAATCACTGTCGATTGTCAAACCATAGAACTTGCAGGCATAGATTTTTTTCAGGGAGATTTTGTTCAAATTGTTGCAGTTGTAGCGTTCCTGGGTTAATACCTTTTTATTTCGTACGTGTTTTTATGCCGGCTTAGCAATGTTTTCAGTTTAGCCATTCTTATGTTCTGCACTTTTCTGACCTTGCAATTTGTATTTATTGTTCTCAGCAATTACACCATTAGTGAACTATTTTGCTTGAACAAAAAAGCGTCTCCACGTAAAGGTGGTTATTCAACACCTTAACTTCAAATACTTTAACAGATGTGTCCTTTTTTCCTTCTTTTTTGCAATTGTTTATTGACCGCATAATTTTTGGGGATAAAAAGCATAACTGTGATCCGCTTAAAAGCGATGGTTTTGTGATCAATAAAGAGCGCTAAATAAACTTAAATTTGCTGGAAAAAGAATGTTGATATGGATTTAGGTTTAGCTTTACGACCGACCGTGTTCTCACCCACAGAATCAGTTAAAATAACAAGTGAACTAAGCTCAGTTTCTTATTTTTTTATACCTGACATCCAGGGCACAACTGACCCAATAGTTCTGGCACTTTCTATCCTTATAAAGAGGGATGATTGTTATGCAGGCAGTGGTGTAATAAGAATACTGGAACATGATATTTTGAACCTTTCGAGGCAAGTTCGAACAATTCAGGATCTTACTGGTAACCGCTTTTTCCTTGGCGTAGGGGTTGGTGCTACCCCAAATTCAGCCTCAACCATAATGGACCAATTTATAAATTCAATAAATTCAGTACGATCAACTAACAATGAGCTAAAAATATACGCGGCTGCCTTAAGGGAGGGAATGGCAAGAAAGGTTGCAGGGATTGCAGATGGCATCATACTCAATTTCAGCACGTTCAGTCATGCTGGCAGAATGGCCAGGGCATTTAAAAGCAGAGGCGGAAGAACTGTGTTTTCATACCTTAAAATTTTCATATCGTGGAACGAGGAAAGGGCAGAAGAAATGGCCAAGGAAGAGCTAGTCAAATATGGTTCCATGCCGCAATACGCATCTCTTTTTGAAAAGGAGAAAATTATCCGTGAGGTGTCCAACATAGAGGAAAATTCAAGAAACATCCTAAAGGTGCTACAGGCAAAGGGCGTTTTGCTTGTTAATCCATCAAACTCGGAATTGAATACCGCCATAATGTTTTTTAAAAACAGTGGCGTTGATGTTCCAATCATATATCCATATTTTTCATTAAACTATTCTACTGAAGAAAAAATAGAGAGTTTAAAAAAGTTAATTTAATTTTACAATTTTTTGCTTGCTATTGTATAGCCTTTGAATAACAAATATGCTAAATGAAGCTATTGTTATGACTATCCCCAAACCGGTGAGCGGGCTTATGGTAGCCAGAATCATCTGCAGGACAGTCTGAGGCGGGTTCAATGGATTGGGGGTAAGAGTGCTTACTGGAAACACTATACCCGGTGTAGCAATTATGCTTGCTGTAACGGCAACAAGTCCCGCAACTATAACGGCTTTCGCCATAAATCTTATGTTATCTGGAATTTGTTGTTCCTTTTTTGGTAAAAATCTCCTAATGTAGGGAAATATTAGGATTATTGCACCTAGGAATATCATGAAAAATCCTAGATCGGTTATAAATGAATAAGTGGGCTCAGTTGGTGGTACTGGTGGAGCTGGTATGGCAGTCCATATAACTCCAAGCACGGATGTTACCAGTCCTAGAAAGATGGTTGCTAAAAGCAATAGTTCCCTGAATACAAGCCTGCCGGTGAACCTGGTTATAATAAGCGCTACAATGAGGGCTACAAGTGAGAATAGTATCATGAACAGTTGAACCGATGCCAGCCATGCTGGCGGAATGCTGAAAGTGTATGTCGAGACAGGCATCTTAAATGGAGGTGAAGAATAATTCAGTGAACTCAATGGTATCTGAAGCGGTATTGGGTATTGTTCTGTGGTTAACTTCTCATCTAATGTTAATCTGCTTCCGTTTTCAAATTTTATGTAACCGGCTGTATTCCCTGTTGTTCCCACTATATTGGGCGTTGGCCCAAGCAC
>JBMFVR010000177.1:0-2580 GCA_049965895.1 Nitrososphaeria archaeon
AATGGCCTTTTTAAAAGTCTTTGGTGGTAATATATGAAAATAAGGTTAAATGTAAACGGTAAGGAGTATGAAGAAGAAGTCGAGCCGAGAATGTTGCTTGTAGATTTTCTGCGTGATTCGCTAGGTCTCACAGGAACTCATGTAGGATGTGAAACTGGTAGCTGTGGTTCATGTACAGTTTTACTTGATGGAAGACCAGTTAAATCTTGTCTCATACTTACCGCCCAGGCAAACGGTTCCAAAGTAACAACCATTGAGGGAATTTCTGGTGGAAACGGCATGAACAGAGTCCAGAAGTCACTCTCAGAGTCAAATGCCCTGCAATGTGGCTTCTGCGCTCCAGGGATAGTGATTGCAGCCACTTGGTTCTTGGATAGAAATAAAAACCCAGATGAAAATGAAGTAAGAGAGGCACTTTCTGGTAATGTTTGCAGGTGTACCGGATATCAGCCGGTGGTAGATGCAGTGCTGAGAGCAAAAGAGGTGAAATAGTTTGGAATACACAGAACGGTTAATCAGGGGGCAGGGGAATTATGTGGCAGATATCAAATTGCCTGAAATGCTTTACTTGGAAGTCGTAAGGAGCAAAGTATCTAGGGGAAACATTTTATCCGTTAAAGGAGGTTTTAGTGCATCAGATTTTAACTTTTATCTTGGATCCTCGGGAGAGGGTTATGGGCCGGGCAATGTACAAGTGAAGCAACCGGTTTTTGCAGAAAAATATGTAAGCTATTATGGGCAGCCCGTTGCTGCGGTTTACAACAGTGATAAATATGCCGCCAAGGATCTAGCTGAATCTGTGGAGGTAACCATTGATCAGCTTGAACCAGTAGTAACACTGGATCAGGCGTTTAGGCTTCCACCAATACACCAGGGCATCAGGAATAATATAGCTTCAGAGTTCACACTAGGCGGTGAATTTACGGATAAAGGTGAGATAGAAGTAGAAGATGAGCTCCATCTGGAGAGGGTCGTTACAAATCCTCTTGAGACGCGGGGAATAGTTTCTTTTTATCAAAATGGTGTGCTTAATGTGTGGGTTTCGACTCAATCAGTGTATAGCATAAGGGAAGGATTAAGCGCGGCTATGGGATTACAAAGGAACTCTATTAGAGTAATACAGGCTGATACTGGCGGGGCATTTGGGTCAAAGAGCGCCGTTTATCCAGAATACGTAATTGCGTCTTACATTTCTATGAAAACAGGCAAACCTGTCAAGTGGATAGAATCTAGGGAAGAGCATTTGATAGCCAGCAGGCCTGGGCGAGGAGCAACTGCTAGGCTCAAGATTTCGGCAACCAAGGAAGGGAAAATTGTTGGGCTCAGGGGAGAAGTCATAGTTGATATTGGCGCGTATGGTGACATGCTTGGGATCAATTCACCGGCTTGGATAGCACGGCAGCTCACTGGCCCATATGCAATTCCAAACGCATCTATAAGAGCCATTGCAGTATACACCAATAAAGCGCCACTGGGTCCCTACAGAGGAGCAGGTAGACCAGAGGCCGCATTTTTTACTGAAAGAATGATCGACCTTCTTGCTGATAAATTGCAAATGGATCCAGCCGAGATCAGGCTCAAAAATGCATCTGAAAACACATTTAAATCACCTCTAGGCCTTGTAGTAAATTCTTCAAAGCAGTTTTTAGAAAGAGGTCTTAAGGAAACAGGTTACTGGAAGATGGCTAATACAGGCAAAGGCATCTCATTCTTCATATTGATTCCCGCGGTGCAGGGAGGCGAAAGTGCCAGAATATCTATACATAACGGCAGAGTAAGCGTCTGGTTGGGTGGAAATGCTCACTGGCAGAGGCATGAATTGTTTACAAAGAAGATAGTCAGTTCTGTATTGGGGGTTCCTGAAGAACGCATCTATCTTAACAAAGGAGATACAGAAGAGCTGGAGTACGGTGTAGGGACTTGGGGCAGTAGGTCTGCAATTGTAGCAGGACAGGCCCTTTACAGGGCAGCCCAGAAGATCAAAGAAATGGCAGAAAAAGATGGCCAGGATGTCCTTTCTGGATCTTACGATTACCGCATTATGGAAAGCATGTCACTTGATTCTTCCATGATTTCATTTCTGCTGACTGTCACATCAGCCAGCTTAAATAATTTGGGAGAACCAGTCATTGACAATTGCACGGCATTTTACGATGTCGGAGAGCCACTGTCTGAAACAAGCATAACAGGGCAGATAACCGGTGCACTTGCGCAGGCAGTTTCAGAGGTCATGTTTGAGGCACAGACCTACGATAATAAAGGAAAACCTGAAGCAAGTACAATTTCAGAAGCCGGAGTACCCTATGCTCATCAGCTTCCCAGATTTAGGGTGATTATTGCTCAGGGAGCAAAGTCCAGCACCTTGCATGGAGCCAAGGGTGTGGGCGAAGCTGGTACAGTTGGAGGCTTGCCATCTATTGCCGGAGCAATTGAGCGTGTTACCGGTAAAAGGGTTAATTCATTGCCACTAAAAAGATAGGATAAAATAAGTGATATTCTCTTACACTAAAGCTTCTCATACTGACCCAGAACTGCAACATGGAACTTGTTTGCTGATTTAATGACACACGACTGGCAATG
>JBMFVR010000178.1:0-2549 GCA_049965895.1 Nitrososphaeria archaeon
CCCTGAGCAATCACATCATTAGTGAACCATTTTGCCTCGATGAAAATCCTCCTGAGTTTTTCAAGGGTGACCACATCAAGGTGGTTCTTCAGCACCTTGACCTCTTTACGGTCATCTCCTCATACCCTTCCTTTGTCATCTTTCTGCAATTCTCTCGTTTTTGCTCAGCATTACATGATTTATGAGAAAATAATCTTAAAAGCGTAACTGTGATCCGCTAAAAGCGATGTCTTTATAATTCAGTAAAGCCTTTTGTTGCATATTATAGAGCTCTTCAGCTGGTTGTTGATGATTTTCTCCTCATCTGGGTAGAGCTTATACGCCGAAAGCGTTTTATATATCGTGGCGCTGAGATTTACTGATTATCCTCATTTTTAAAAAATCAGGACCTGAAATATATCAAGTGTAACGATTAACAAATCTTTCAAGAGAAATCTTGATTACTGAAAAGCAACATGGCCAATAAACCATTTAATACTCACAGTTAAGCATCAGCGCGATGAACTCTATTATGAGCTTTTATGCTCTACTGCTCTGTTTTTTTAATATATGCCGCGCTAACGTGTTTTGGCCTTAACACTGAAGGTATTATTGCAATGACAACCGCTATTGTGAACAGAAGAAATACATGATGAAATGCATTTATAAATGGCACCCACTGGCTCTGGTATGCCGCGCTGTTAACCAATGCCCTTGGAAGATCCTGCGTGGTCCCTATAAATAGGGTAATAAAGCTGGAAATGCTGACAGTAGTTCCTATGAAGACAAATGCCACAGTAAGTGCCAGCATGCTTGCTATGTTCATTAGCGTGGAATTTGTAGCTGCACCTACCCCTCTTACTTCTGGCTCAACCGATCCCATGATTGAGGCTATATTTGGTGACCCAAACAACCCGCCTCCAATCCCCGCTAGAGCTAGTATTCCAGTCACCAAGAGCTCGTTTGCTTCCTGCGGTAACATGCTGAGCAAAAATACTGCAACTGCAGACAGTAATACTCCTGCCAGCGTAAGCGTCCTGTAGCCTATCCGGTCCGATAATATGCCACTTATTGGTCCGACGAGCAAAAATCCAAGGCTCATGGGTATCAGGTCAAGCCCTGCATGGAAAGCGCTGAGCCCCTTTACGCCCTCCAGGTAGAACACCAGCAAAAACATTATCCCACCTCTGCCAATGGCGACAAGGCTGGACGCAGTGACGCCACTTATAAACATCCTCCTCCTGAATAGTGAAAACTTCATTAGTGGGTATTTGGCCCAGTAAAGCTCATTTACAATGAACAGTGCGAGCAAAATTGGGAATGTAATAAATGACAGCTCACTATATAAAATATATGGATGAAACACGCTGTAAAAAAGCCCGGCCTTTGCTGCAGACGAAGCCATGAACCCCATTGTATAGAATGTTGCCCCCAGCAGAAGGACAGCTATGGAGCCCGAAAGGAGGATGCCACCCAAAACATCAAGGGATTCATCAGTACGCCTCTGTGAAAGGTCCTTGAGCTTCATGTCCAAATATCCCTATAGGGACGTTTATAAAGAAAATGTATCTCCAACTTGTGACTGATGTTATGATCCCCCCAAGCACCAACCCCAGAATTCCTCCGCCAACCCCGGCAACCATGTTTGTGCCCAGTGCAAGTCCGCGCTGATTGGATGGAAATGCATCGGTAAGTATTGCTGCTGAATTAGACCACAGCATGGCTGCACCAATGGCCTGCATCAGCCTGAATATTACTATCTGAATACCCTCTGTTACAATCGAATTCGGAATTACAATTGCCGATAGACCAGTAAGCAGGGAGCCAACTGTAAATATGGCAAAACCCAGATTGTATATCTTTACCCGGCCCTTGAGGTCTGCAAGCCTTCCAAACAGCAGAAGCAAGGTAGCTGTGACAAGCATGTAACCCAGCAGCGCCCACATGACATAACTGAATGAATCAGCGGTCGCAATGGCGTATGCAGCTGAATTCAACGGCGCAGAACCGCCGGGTGTGTGCGCCAGAACGCTCTTGAGAATGTAAGGCAAGGATATTATTACAATGCTAGTGTCTATGGATGCCATGAGCACACCTATTGTGGTATTTGAAAGCGCTATCCACTTGTAATTTTTAGAAGCCATTACGGGGCATAAATCCATGCCTTATTTAATTATTTAGGTATTTTTCTTTGTTGTATGAATTACTGACTCTTGCATTTTATTGCATCAAAATAGCATAAACGATCTTTACTATCTGTGCACTACCATTCCTGCTAGCCATGTTGTGCATGAACACCCTGACATGATTTTATTAATTGTTTATTCCATTATTGGAGTGCTCCTACAATGAGTACAATACTATTTCAACCACCCCTTATTATCATTGTTCGGCCGCTTGTCCAAGCAGATCTGTGTTGACAAGTGAACTACGCCCAGCTAAAGCTGTGCGCGTCCCGCTTCATCGATGAGGCTCGCAGTCACGTGCGGAATACCCTTTAAGTATTCCAGCATAACTGTGGTGGTCTCGTCATCTACGGGCATTAAGGGGGGATACCCCAGGGCTATAGC
>JBMFVR010000179.1:0-2522 GCA_049965895.1 Nitrososphaeria archaeon
ATGCTTAAATTTTCTAATTTTTGTGGAGTTGTGTTACTTTTAGTTTCTTCTATCACATTGGTTTGTAACGTTATCTGTATTTCTTTTCCTGAAATTTCACCCTTTATTGTTGCTGTATCAACTATTCCTTCCCTTCCTTTTATTTCAATTGGGACGTCTATTGAAATTATAAAATGATTTTTATCAGATTCCTCTTTGATTGTATATCCTTTAGAAATTAGTCCTTCCTTTATCTTTGAATGCAAAACTTCAATGGGCACTTTTACAACTTTAATTGATATTTCTTTCATGTATAGAATAAAGGCATTTTACCATATATATTTTTTTCTTTATTTAATATTTAAAATAAATATTATAATGATAGCACATACCAAAATATTTTTCAATAAAATGTGTCAAAATAAAATATAAAAAATAATTTAAAATACTACCCTTATATCTGTTGCATATGCATTTTTTTCGTTTACTATAAGAGGGTTTATATCCATTTCTTTTATATTTAAATCCTCAATCATCTTTGATATTCGCGTCAATGTTCTTACCGTTGCTGCTATGTTATAGTTTCTTTGCCTAGCAGAGAGTAACGCATAAACTTTACTGTTTTTTAGCATTTCAAGAGCTTCATCTTCAGATACTGGAGATAGCCCATAGCTTATGCTTTTGATTACTTCTACGTAAATTCCACCGGGACCTGTGAGCACAGCTGGACCAAAGGCAGGATCGTTTAAACCTCCTATAAATACTTCTACCCCATTCAATTGTTGCTGTATCATAACTCTCGGTGCTTTAGATATAAGATTATTGAATGCCGATTCTACCTCCTTTTCTTCTACATTGAGAATTACCCCTCCTATTTCAGTTTTATGTATTGGCTGATCTGATGAAACTTTCATTACAACCGGAAAACCTATTTTTGCTGCCAATTTTTTGGCTTCTTCTAAATTAGTAACTACACCCCACGCAGGAACCCTTATACCGTATAATTCCATTAGTTTAAACGCTTCTTCATCATTCAGAAATTTTTTGTTTTTTATAATTTCTTCCGCACCACTTATAGGTTCAGATGTTCTAAATTTAATTAGTGGAGATTTCATTTCTGAAAAATATTTGAGAGTTTTTACTGCATCCTCAGGAAAACTATATGCTGGGATACCATATGAAGATAGAATCCTCAATGCAGATTCTGAGTCAGACCCCATAAGTACACCTATAACGCGTTTACCCTTGAATTTGATTAAAACTTTGGCTACTTCTGTACAGCTTACTATTGCAAGAGATTGCACTAGAACAAGTTTAGTGCATTCAAGATCCTTTACGATATCTAAAGCTTGCTTGTACCTTGAGCTGGTGGCATCCCCGGATAGATCTAAAGGATTCTTAGGAAAACTTTGCACTGGAAGGATTTTTCTTAATGCGGAATTGGTCTCCTCTGTAAGACTTACAAGATTTAAGGATTGCCTTTCTATTTCATCGGTGGTAAGTACTCCGTGCCCACCAGAATTTGTTATTATCAATATATCTTTTAGGTATTTCTCATCAGATTGAATTATTTTTATCATATTGAGGAAATCATCTAAATTATCTACAAGAATTCCACCAACAGTTTTTACAGCGGCTCTGAATAGTTCAATTGACCCTGCAATGCTCCCTGTATGTGTTTTAACAGCTTGTGCACCGTATTTTCCAGCACCGCCTTTTATAAATACAACGGGTTTCTTCTTGGTGATTTTTGGGAGAGTATTCAAAAACCTGTTCCCGTCAGCTACACCCTCTAAATATGTGAATATTGCACTTGTGTTTACATCTTCAGCTAAAAATTCGAATATATCTATTTCATTCAGATCTGTTTGGTTGCCCAAACTTACAAAGTAGCTTAATCCTGTTTTGGTTCGTTGTGCCCAATCAAGCATGTAAGCACCCATTCCACCAGATTGTGCAACTATAGCAATATTACCCACTTTAACATCTGCATATGCAAATGTTGCGTTAAAAGCAGGGGTGGTAAAGCCCATTGTATTTGGGCCTATGAATCTTATGCCATACTTTTTTGCAATATCATAAATTTGCTCTTCTAGTTTTTTTCCTTCTTCATCTATTTCCCTAAACCCAGATGTTATTATTACCGCTGCTTTAGTTCCAATAGATCCTATGTCTTCCATGATACCTGGAACGCCTTCCCTTGGTATACATACTATAACTAAATCCACTGGCTCGCCTATATCTTTAAGCGATTTGTACGCGGCCAGATTTTCTATTGTCGATGCTTTGTTATTTACTGGGTAGATTTTACCTTGATAGGTTGATTTAATATTCCTTAATATTATATTTCCTATTTTCTCTTTATCACTGGATGCCCCTACAATTGCTATAGATTTTGGATGAAACAAATTTTCTAACATACCTATGTTATGGTTTACTAACAATATACAATTTCCCCATATGCAATAGTTAAAAAAACAAAGTTTTCAGTTCTAAAAAAGATAATCAATGGAACATCAATTGGGATTTGTAGGAAAATGAGG
>JBMFVR010000180.1:0-2436 GCA_049965895.1 Nitrososphaeria archaeon
CTTTATATATAAAGCAATGGCGGAATTCGTTACAGTTTTTATAAAGTAAATATGTCATAATAGTGTCCCACAGTCTGAAAAATACCCTTTAACATGGGCCTAGGTTCTGTAAATGTTGAAGCCAATTTGATTAGCCACAAGTATATAATATATTTCTTAATAAATCTGTGAGGAAATCAGATCTTAAGTCGCATTATCAGTTTGAGACAGTAAATCTAAAATGCTTAAATGTGGCACAAAGGCTTCAGGTTCAATGCTACCCCCGCCTTAAGTACTGGGCAGTGAAATAATGGCATGGACTACGACATATATCACAGCTGGAGAACGCTGATAAGCTTCATGGACAAGCTGAAGGCAGAAAACATAGAAGACGCAAAATTACTATTTGAATTTGCTGATCTGCTTGTAGCGCAGGAGCTGAGCAATAACAGGATAAAAATAACCGATTAATAGCTAATTGAATAGATTGCTAATTTTGGTGTCACAATGTCAAACACACAAATTTTGATTTATAAAAATGTAAATCGTTTGCACTTGGTTGATAATCAGCACTTCACTTATAAACATCAAAGTATTAACTAAATGATTAATGATGTCAACAACCTCTGCAACTCTGATAGCCGGATATGCAACATTTACCCTGGCATTTCTTGCATACACATTCAGGCCATACTTGTTCTCCGCTGTAGGTTTGGTCAGGCATTACAGTCATACAAATACTCAAAATGGTGAGGAGCCCATGGTCTCAGTTGTAGTGCCAGTTTACAATGAAAAGAACGTCATAGAAAGGATTATGGATAGATGCACCTCATTTGATTACGAGAATTATGAAGTAATAGTAGTGGATGATTCTAATGATGGCACCACAGAGAAACTTAGTAAGTGGGCTTCCAGAATCAAACTAGTGCACAGGAATACAAGGAGGGGATGGAAGGGCGGAGCCATAAACGATGCTCTGAAGTTCTTCAGCAATGACTCCAAGTACACGATAGTTCTTGACGCAGATTCCATTCCTGAAAAGGACCTAATTATCAGGTTCATAGCCAAAATTAATGAGGGGTACGATGCCGTGCAGGGAGTGCAGGTGCCAGACCTTAATGCAAACTATAGCAGGATTTCAGGCGCTGCGTCAGCAATTCAGGGCTACTTTCAGCTCATTGAACAGCCATCAAAGGGAATGATTGGCCTGCCTGTCTCCATCACAGGAAGCAATTTTATGATCAAGACAGACCTCCTCAGGGAATTTAAGCTTGCAGAAGACATAGGGGAGGATTGGGACCTTACCCTGAGGCTTCTGATCAGCGGGAAGAAAATAGCATATGACCCAAGCATAGTTACAAGGTGCGAGGCGCCATTTACGCTTGGCGAGGCCGTAAAGCAGTATATAAGATGGAGCGAAGGAAACGTAAGGGGTACTGCAAAGCACTTTAGAAAAATAATGAAAAGCGATATGAAATTAATTTCAAAGCTGGACATCATAATGACCGGGCTTTCTCCCCTCGTCACGCTGCTGCTGATTGCTTCCACTATAATAGGTGCCTATCTTGCGCTGAACAGCTTCTATTTTGAACTGATATTAATTCCGGTGAGCATATTTACAGTGCTATCAGGTTTGCTGACGATGATAGCCTCTTCACTTAAAATGGGCATGAGCCCGCTGATAGCGGTTTTTTCTGAAGTGCTTTACTTTATTTTCACCCCGTTTTCGATTTATGCTAGCATAAGGGGGTTAACACTTAAAAAGGGAAGCTTTCACAGGACGAGCAAGCTTGGCTACATTTCATCATAATTTCAGTTAAAGTAGCTGTGCATTTACCTTTGATACTGGCCATAGCCTTTGCTTTCGATCCGCTGCAGTGAGACGGTAGAACAATGTCACATCTTTTGAGCACATTTTCCATTTTTGACACAGCCGGCTCATGAAAGCCACCAAGTAGCATCTTTATTTTACCGTGAATGCATTCTGCACGGTCAAGCATTGCATCAATTCCAGGATGGCTACAACCTACAATCATAATATTTCCAAAATTTTCGTGATTTATTACCGTAAAGTGCTCAATTACTGACAGACCGTTCATCGCCCCACTGCTCCAGATACCTTCTGCTAGCTTTGTTGGTTCTTTGACAGGAATCTGGTCAACACCCACGGATTTGAGATAGTCTGAGACCTCAGGAACGTAAACCTTGAGCCCCGCCAAGGCAGCAAAACCACCAGAATGGTCAAAATGGTCATGACTCATGAACCCAAATGAGAGGGAGTTCAAGTTAACGCCCATTGCCATAGAGTTGTTTTCCAGTATTCTTGGATCAGGGCCTGCGTCGAAAATCATTTTCCATTTTTCGCTTTCAACAAGTGCACTCCATCCCCAACCATTCATCAGTCTCTTTGCTCCTTCGTTATCATTAATAATCGTTATTTTCAGAAACCTGACCATG
>JBMFVR010000181.1:0-2406 GCA_049965895.1 Nitrososphaeria archaeon
CCAAGTATGCAAAACGATAGAAACGCTTAATTTAAATAAATCAAAATTTAAGGTGTAAAAGATTTGTATGCAATATATGAAGTTTATGTCATCATTGCATCCTTCTTAATGGTGCTATTACTATCAATCATTTCTGAAAAAATACTTCGCAGAAAGAGGATGGAGGTGCTAGACGCTCACAAGATTGATAAAAGGATGGTGCCAAGACCTGGTGGGCCGGCTCTGTATTTTGGGATCATTGTTGCCATGCTAATTATTATAAGAGATATATCTGCAATAGCCCTAGTCATAGCCACGACCATTGCTTTTGTTGCAGGATTTTTGGATGATATTTACAAATTTGGTGGAATTGAGAAACCCATTTTAACAGCCGTATCCGCAGCACCGTTTTTAATATTTAGTACGTATGATCCTAACCCTTATGTTCCTTTTGTGGGTACGGTTACTATTAAAATTCTATATCCATTATTGCTTATAGCAGGATTTTCCATATATTCTAATGCAACAAACATGTTAGATGTATTTAATGGATTATTAACAGGAAGTATGATAATAGCCACAGTTCCACTCTCTTTCTATTTTTATATAAAAGGTGAATATCAGATATTTTTAATTTCAATAATTTTTATAGCTGGGCTTGCAGGCTTCCTAGTCAGGCATATTTATCCGTCAAAGTTGTTTCCTGGGGATAGTGGTACCCTCTTTATTGGGTCCTTTTACTTTTCATTGATGGTCTTGGGTAGGGCAGAAATAGTTGGTATTGTAGCTACATTGCCGCTAATATTTAATGGATTCTTCATACTTACGTCAATCAGAGGATTCAAGGAACATTCAAATGTGCCAAGGCCAGTAACCTTCACTGACGACGGGAAAATTCAGGCAGTAAAGGGGAAAGATGTTCCTATAACCCTTGCCAGGTTGTTCTCTTCAAATGGTGCAGTCACTGAAAAGGAAATTGTATACGGTGTATGGCTCATGTTTGTGATGTCTGCGATTCTTTCAATATTTACAACTCTGGTGTTCTTCAAATGAAAATAGCTAAGCCTACAATGGTACTTATAGCTATAGTTGTAATTTCATGGATGCTTTTATTGGCATCGTTTTATGCTATGGCAATTACATTTAAATTTACTGCCGGAATGCATGGACTAGCAATACAAATTATAAGAGATTTGCTTGGTTTTTTACTTTTTGTAATATGGGCCGTTGTTTTCTATATAATGAGACAAGTAGCAGCAAAGGCTTTGAGTCTATATTAAAGAGTTCGAGGATAAATTATATTTTACCAAAAAGATATTCAATTTTTTATTAGAACATCATAAAAGTTTATAGCATATTATATACATTATATTTCATGCCCCAATATAGGAAACTTCAAAAAATAGGGGGCTCTTCATATTTCATAACCCTTCCCAAGAGTTGGATAGAGAAAAATTCTCTTACGGGAGGCAAATTAATTCTTCTTACAGAAAGCTCTACAGGCGATCTGATAATTTCACCTTATGAAGCGGCAGAAAATATAAGATCAGTAAACTTGAAACTGGATAATATAGACTACAATGTAATGGTAAGGATGGTTGCTTCAGCTTACATAAATGGGTGTACAGTAATAAACATCATGTCTTCCGATAAACATAGCCTTAAAAATGCTGAAAAGTACATAGAAACTAGGCTTCCAGGCTTCATACTTACAAGCGAAAAAGAAAATCTTTTATCATTAAAGTTCGTTGTAGATCTGAGTTCTGTGAATTTTATGGAGCTTTTCGAACGAGTAGATAGGATTACCTCTTTTATGTGTGATGAAATAAATAATGAAAACGCTTTAAGAGAATATGATATTGAAGTTGACAAGCTTTACTTTTTGCTTGTAAGAATATTGAGAACTGCTATAATGGATAGCTCGCTTGCTAAAGTTATTGGTCTCTCTGCCGTGCAGATTCTTGATTTTAGGTTAGTGTTACATGCCCTTGAAAGGTTTGGCGATGAGCTTGTCATACTATCTGGCAGAAACGTCTCTGAGCAGCTACAAAAAATAAAGCTGCTGAAAGAACAGTCTATTAAAGCCTTTACTGGAAATTCAAGGATTAAGCCGGGTGAAATTGAGGAATTAAAAAATAATGCTTACAATTCCTTAACTATAGTAGAAAACGAAACCAAACCACATTTATGGAGGCTTGTTGAACTGGCCTCTGATATAGCTGATCTTTCTGAAACGCTTTATAAGTCAAGTTAGCAAGTTCGAGCTTTAAGTGAATATATTGTTAATGATCTTTTTAAAAATTTTACATAATAGTCAACGCTTGTCATATAAAAGTGTAGCGCCAAAATAGACTGTGGGACACTATTATGACATATTTACTTTATAAAAACCGTAACGAATTCCGCCATTGCTTTATATATAAAGGA
>JBMFVR010000182.1:0-2403 GCA_049965895.1 Nitrososphaeria archaeon
GATATTTCGCCCAGCTACCAATAGCTTTTTCAAGAGATCTTAAGTACTCTATTCCTTCGTCATTTAGTAATAGGACTCGATTTACTTCCAGTATTTTTTTAATGCTAAATTTTTCAAACTTTCCAGTTTCAAGATTTTTAATTTTATTAGGAAAAGAATACCCTCCAAATGCTAGTATAGCATAATCCACATGAAGCTTATCAACCTTCCGTGAATACGCATCTATTAAATCATCCAAACCATTATATTGTTTCCCCTTATTCTGAGTACTCTTACATTGAATAATAAATTTTATGCCATCTGCACTTGCTATTATATCAGGCCCTTTATCATTTCGTTTACGTTTTTCTACATTAAAGCCACATTTTCTGAATAAATTAGTAACATTTTGATGGAATATGTCAGATTCATCCATAATCTACCGCCATTTCATACTTTCTGCAAATCCTGTTATATTCTCGTTTACGCCAGGTTTTCTAAACACAAATAGATGCTCATGCATTAACAGCAAAAAATTACCTTCTACTGATTTCTTTGCCCACAGAGGCGCGGTTTTTGTGTTATGTTGAACCTTAACTATGCTTTCCTTCAATACAAAACCTGCTTCAAGAAATACCTGCATTACCCTGAAGGATATGGGCACCTGATGTTTGTGCCTTCTGGTATCACCAATTAGAATTGCGCAGTATTTATTCGGCTTTAGCACACGGTAAAACTCCTTTGCTACTTTTTTCATTTCTTCTGAAAATTCGTTAATAGAACTAACCTTAGATAGATCACCATCTCTTTTATGGTTTGAGTTCTTTGTATATGATATTATGCTTGCATATGGCGGGTGCGTAGCTATCATGTCAATGCTTTCGTCCTTTATAAAATCCAACTTTCTCGCATCCCCAAGAAAGGTTCTCTGCTCAGGGAAATTGTCATCCAATGTATGAAAGTTTAGCCTGTCCCGCGTCAGTATTAATGCTTCTTCGTTTATATCTACCCCTATGCCTTTCCGCCCAGTTAACTTGCATTCTATCAAAGTGGTGCCAGAACCCACAAATGAATCCAATACGGTGTCTCCCTCATTTGAATACCTTAGTATTAAATTTCTAGCCACCTGAGGCGCCCAGTTGCCCCTATACCTTGCATTTAAAGAGTGAGTCGCCCAGTTGCCTCTTTTGGGAAAGCTCCAGACAGTAGTTACTTCAAGCTTAAAATCTTTAGGCTGCAATATCTTGATGTTATTGTGGCCCCCTATTTCCAGCTCTATATCTTCTATAACTATAGATTTATGCGTTTTTATGAATTCCCTGTAATCGGCATCTGTTATTTCCCTAGCTTTGGTAAGCACCAATTGATCCATAAGTTCACTTTTTATTGTTATTCAGCCATTCTCTAATCAAGCTGTTTATTTTTGTAGACACCTTTAGGTCGTTATTCATGCATGCTTCCTTAAACCTTGCAAATAAATCGGTATCTACAGTTATCGTAACTTTCTTTTTAGCCTCCATGTAAATCATATTAATAAATACTTATACATATTTATATGTATCTACTAAAACTTCCTGCGCGGTATTATATCCAAGTTTGCCTTTAGCAAAGCTTCTACGGGATGCGTTCCACGGCCAACATCGCATAGCAATGACATGGCAAGCTCACTTCCAAGCCTTCCTTCAGGAACACTGTAGCCAAGCGAAGACAGAGTTGCATCCAGCTCTTTTTGCTTTTTCTCCGGCCTGCCTGTAAAGTTGATATCCTCCTGTTCAAGAATCCAGTTCAAAGCATACAGAATATACTCTAAAGGATAACCTTGCAAGCCAGCAGAAGCATTTTGATATTTTTCTAGTACGCTCTTGACGTCTTTTGTTTTCCATGCTTCGTAAATTGCCTTTAGCACTGTCATTCCAGCATTTTTGTCTTGGCACAGCTTCCCATAAAGGTCTATTACAAAATGTGCATGCTTTGGCACCATTGATCGCAAAGGATTTGTTGACGTTACCAGTCTGACACGAAAGTCCCGTGCAGATTTGCCGTTTTCTGTTTTAAGCAAAAGCCAGCCATTTGACAGAGGTATAATTTCTTTTATTTCCTTTTTCCTTATTCTTGCGCCGACTTTTATTTCCATAAAATCAGTATCAATTTTAGAATAAAGACTTATATAGCTTCCTTAAAGTCTCACAGGAATACTTATAAAAGCGAAGACATTAATGTAGCATAGCAAATACCCTTCACAAAACAAAATGTAAAATTAATAGGATAAAAACAAGGAAAACAAAGTGTTATAAAATGGTTAAAGGATCTAAATTTAGAATTTTTAAACTCTTACAAAACGCGTTTAAACGTGTTTATTGGACTCAGCGGGATTCGCACCCGCGACCTTCCGCTTGCAAAGCGGACGCTCTACTCCTGAGCCAT
>JBMFVR010000183.1:0-2403 GCA_049965895.1 Nitrososphaeria archaeon
TGGAGAATTTAGCGGCAAAGATAATCCAAAATAATGACTGTGGATTTGTTATAACACCTGGTGATAAGACTGAATTTATTAATAAGGCATTTCAATTATATCAATCGAGTGATCTGAGAATTAGGTTTTCATTAAATAGCCGCAAATATGCCGAAGAAAACTTCGATATAGAAAAAATAACAGATAAATTTGAATCCATAGTTAACTTGATAACCAAATAAGGAGATAATTTGTGTCAAATCAAAAAACAGCTTTAGTACTCGGCGCCGGTGGGTTTATCGGCGGTCATCTAGCGAACAGATTAAAAAGAGAAGGATTTTGGGTTAGGGGTGTTGACCTAAAGCACAATCCATGGCAGGGCCTGGAGATCGACGACTTTGTGATTGGCGATTTGCGCGATCCCGTGGTAGTGCGTGAAGCAATTAACATGGGCTTTGATGAGGCCTATCAGCTTGCTGCTGACATGGGGGGAGCAGGATATGTCTTTACAGGGGAACATGATGCTGATATTATGCACAACTCAGCGAGTATAAATTTGAACGTGCTATCTCAAGCAGTTAAAGCTGGCGTTAAGAAGATCTTTTACTCTTCATCGGCTTGTATGTATCCTGAATACAATCAAAAAGATCCTGACAATCCAAAGACTGCAGAAGATTCAGCATACCCCGCTCAGCCAGACAGTGAATATGGTTGGGAGAAGTTGTTCAGTGAAAGGATGTATCTGGCTTATCAAAGAAACTACGGACTGAATGTGCGCATAGCACGGTTTCACAATATATTTGGGCCTTATGGCTCCTGGAAAGACGGCAAGGAGAAAGCGCCAGCTGCTATGTGCAGGAAGGTAGCTGAAGCGGTTAAATATGGCAAACATGAGATCGAAATTTGGGGAGATGGAAAGCAAACGCGTTCATTTTTATATATCGATGAGTGTCTCGAGGCTGTCAGGCGCCTGATGGACTCGGAAACCTTCTTTGGACCTGTAAATATCGGCTCAGAGGAGATGGTAACCATTAACCAGCTGGCAGAAATGGTTATGAGTATCGCCGGCGTGAAGTTAAACATCAAGCATATTGAAGGTCCGCTGGGTGTAAGAGGTCGTAACTCAGATAACAGATTAATCAGGCAAAAACTTGGTTGGGCACCTTCACAACCACTCATTGTTGGTCTGGAAAAGACCTACAGGTGGATTGAAAAGCAGGTGTCAAAGACTAAAGAATAAAAGGTATTATTATTAGCTCGTCACTAAATTAAAGGGGTACAAACTATGCATTACGAGCGTGACAAATTATACCGCTATCTTTATGCGATGGCGGAGTTTGGGGAGATCAATCTCATTTTTGTCCTGGCATATTATGTAAGATTTGGGGTATTGCTCAATTTCAAATTTAATAACCCTTATGTGACGCTACTTAGTTTTTCTGATTTTGCATGGGTGGCAGTTGCAGCAGTTTATAAACTTTATGACAGTCCCGCTACCCCTAACCCGGCTGGAGGGAGGATTCGCAAAAGCCTCGTTGCCTATCTCTCATTTGTCTTTCTCTATTTTGGATTTATAGTATTATCACAAGGCTTTACTTATTCCCGTGAATTCCACCTTTTTTTCCTTCTTTGTGTGCTTATCGCGATTGGAATTAACAGCATACTTTACAGCTCAACCCTTTCATTCTTTGCTATTCGGGGCAGGTTAAGCAGAAATGTTTTGCTCGTTGGTGCTGGAACGGATGGCAGGAAGTTCATGAAAGCAACTGAAGCTCCTGTTTCAGGTTATAAGGTTATTGGTGTTTTTGATGACGATGAAAGAAAAGCAAGACAGTTAAACGGGCTATATTTAGGAAAGGTTTCAGAACTGGGTGAGTGGCTTAAAAAGAAGGATAAATTTTTGAAAGTTGATGAGATCGTTGTTGCGCTCCCGCCAGTAAAGATGGATGTAATTCAGGAAGTTATTGGTGCAGCTGAAAGAAATTTCCTCAATGTGAAGTTGATACCCCCTTTGAGGAACCTCTATCCTGGTCTATCCTTCCGTCTGGAACATCTGGATGGGATTCCTTTGATGGTGCGAAGGGAAGATAAGATGAGCTATCTTCACAACAGAATCGTTAAGAGAATTATGGATATCGTTATTTCATTGCTTGCGCTGGTAATAGTTTTTCCGTTTCTCTACATAATTAGTCTTATTCTGATAAAGTTCAGTTCCCCGGGTCCAGTTTTCTTCAAGCAGAAGCGAAAAGGATATAGGGGTGATGTCTTCACTTGCTACAAATTCAGAACGATGAAGGTTGTTCCTCAGGAAGTTGCAGATGAACTGCAGGCAACACCCGATGATCCAAGGAAAACGAAGGTTGGCGATTTTTACAGGCGAAAAAATTTAGATGAATTTCCTCAATTTATAAATGTTTTGAAGGG
>JBMFVR010000184.1:0-274 GCA_049965895.1 Nitrososphaeria archaeon
GTATCTTAATGTGATAGGAAAAGTTGCCGTACTGAGAATAAAGCTCGGCCGATTCCTCCCTGATCACCCTTTCTTTGTACCTTTCTTCTAGGTCCCTTATTATGCTTTCACCGTAAATTGGAATAAATGGATTCAGTAGCCTTCCTGCTACGAATTCACCCATTGAAGCGTTATCGACGTCCTTTACAGCTTCATTGAAATCCACGAGAAGCACGGAAAGCTCCAGGGATTGACCCTTATTGTAAATGTACCTGAGTTTACCGTTCAAGCCTTT
>JBMFVR010000184.1:284-2397 GCA_049965895.1 Nitrososphaeria archaeon
CAGTGCCAGAACATCATAGTCGCTGTCCGGTTTTGAATACCCTGCCACCTGACTCCCATATAGCGCAACTGCTTCTGGAAAGATGCCGTCAAATGACCTATTTATTTCATTTCGCACATAATCTATGTCCATTTTAACAGGCGCCTTACCCCTTCATCTGGTACATATTTCATAAGTGCTACAACAGGCAGCTTCACCTGGTTATCCGAAGGAGATATTACAATTGTTGGCAAGCCTGCATTTATCCACTTTGCGATTGTCCTTTTATTTAATGCATCATCATTTAATCCATCACTAAATTTTTCATTCAGGACCCTAAGAAGGTATTTGCTTTTTGAATAAACCAGATCAGCAGTAAAGAGTTCTCCTTCATCAATGCCAAGTGCTTCGATCACTTCATCAGTTACTTCTGAGCTCCTGATGCCCCTGTCCTTCAAGAGGGCTAGAAAATTAAGGTAGTGTAAGAACTCATGAGCCACTGATGAGGAAATCGTATCCTTTGAACCAAATGCTACCAGCGGCGCTGTGAACTCAACTGTCAACAGAAGGTTAGAGCCGTCGCTTATCGGCACAAATCTTGAATAAACTATTGCTTCAGAGTACAGGTTTCCGCCTTTCATAACCAATGAATAGGGGGATATGAACCATAATGGATACTTTGCCCCCGTTGACTTTTCAACCTTGGTTACAGCATCAGTTACTTTTGATAGCCCAAGCTCAACCTTGCTACCATATTCTGCGGGAATTCTCCCTTCATTAACTGCCTTCCTTATCAGTTCCATTGGATTCATTATGCAACTCTATGTACACAACGCCCTTATAACCGCATCTTTCACAGTAAAAGTACTGTGGCGTAGTTGCAGCACCAAGTGACGCTATAGGTTTTAGTTCAGCACCGCAGATTGGGCATAACCTTTTAGAAACCTCCAGCGGCGACTTCCAGCTAAACCTCATTCCACAACTACATTCTCCTGTTTGAAACCCAGCTCTATCAAATCCTTTACAACTTTATCACGGTGATCTCCCTGCAAAATCACGCTGTCCCCCTTTGCTGTCCCCCCGCAGGCCAGCTTTCTCTTGAGGTTCTTTGCCACATCCACAATATTTATTCCCTGGGTGTCATTGAACTGTACTATGGTTGTTGGTTTATTATATTTTCTCTTCTCAAGCTTAACCAGGATCTTTACAGTTTCCTTATTTATTTCTTCGGGTATCAGTTCGTTGGTATACGTAAATGGTTCGAAATCGTCCATTTTCCTCACGTGTACATCCAATTTCTCATATATAAGCTTATACCTTCATTTTAATATACTTCATTTAAAGCTAAATTGACAGATCAGGGTTGCTGCGGTTTACTGCGCCACTGCAGCGCCATGTAAATAACCCCTAGCACCAGAGCATTGAAAAACAGAAACAGAAAAATAGATACTACAAGCAGCAGTGGCATCTGATTTACCGCAATGGAAAGGTAGTCAAGAACAGTTGCAAGAGTTGAAACTTGAAGTGTCTTTGCCACATTGAGGGCAAATGCCACACCATATTCCTGAATCAATTGAATGGCAAGTGATTGAGGCGGTACGACAGCATATGGTAGGTGAGCTAGCAGATTTCCCCCCTCTGCAAGGTCAACCATTGCTATACCAGTAATGGCCGAGATCCACCCAAGGACCCTGTTTGTGTGCCTTACAAGGTATATTATTGAGACTAGCTCAACCGCAGCCAGAATAGCTATGATATAGGGGACCCATGAAAGGTCGTAAACAGGCCTGTAGATTGCGTATAAGGCTGAATTCAAATATGGAGGAGGGCTTCCTAAAAGTGACCATGCAATGGTTGGAGAATGCAGGTACACTTCAAATAGGTACCATGCGGCTGCTACAGCATAAAGTGGCCCAAAGACCAGTGCCAGCCTTGCACCAATTTCCCTTCCAAGTTCTGAATGGGAGCTTTTCGAATTTACTGTATAGCCAAAGAGCATCATGATCCCTGTAAAGGCAATTGAAGCAAATAATGTCGATAGAAACAGGGGCACATACAGAGGGTTTTCAAATGCCGTAAATACATTAACAGTAAGGTCAAAACCTATGACTGAACTGGAATCAGGTATAACGGA
>JBMFVR010000185.1:0-2372 GCA_049965895.1 Nitrososphaeria archaeon
CATATTGGCATATCCAGTGCTTATCATTTCATAGCCATTGATTTCAATTACTTTGCCCTCTGGATGAATTATAGAATTTGAAGAATCAAGTATTGCATCTATTTCCATGGCATCGTCATTTCCCGCGTTAATTATAACATTAATCCCTTTGAGTTCTATTTCTGCAGCTTTAATCCATTCTTCAAGCCTTTTTTTCATAAGGTTAAGAAATACCTCATTTATAGCTTTTGGGTTTTGTATAAGATCCTTATAAGTTTCTTGACTAACCTCATAGGGATAATATCCAAAATCTGCAGCATTTCTAATGTATTTTTCCTCCTGATTTTTTGATTTAATTAGAAGTTTCTGACCAAAGTAATCTGCTTCTATATATCCATCTTTTCTGACTATAAAGGGAATTATGGTTTTGCCTGTTAAATCTCCACCTATTATCATTACATCTGCGCCATATACCTTTGCGGCTTTAATGAACTTCCTGAAACATTTTTCTGAGCCATGCAAATCTGTAGCAAAAAATAATTTTATTTTTTTCATGTTCAAATTTAAATCTAACCCGATTATAAATTTTCAATCATTAATTATTGTAAATTAAAAAAATACTAACTCATATACCTATATTTTTATACTACCATCATTTATATTAAATGATATGGTAGAAGATATAACAATGACACAAGATTCTCTTGCGTCAGCTTATGGTGGAGAATCAATGGCCAATATGAGGTATTCAATCTTTGCAGACATAGCAGAAAAGGAAGGTTACCCAAATGTATCTAGATTATTCAGAGCTATCGCATTTGCAGAAAAAGTACATGCACGAAATCATTTTCAAAGATTTTCAAAATACAAAATGGCCATTAAAATTGTTGCAGAGGCACCATTTGGCCCAGGAGACACGAAAAAAAACTTGGAACTGGCTATTATGGGTGAGCAGTTTGAGGTTGATCAGATGTATCCGGCTTATCTTGAACTAGCCAAAATGCAGGGAGATAAAGCAGCAGAAATCAGTTTCAAGTATGCTCTTGAAGCAGAGAAAATACATTTAACATTGTATAAAAAAGCTTTAGAATTTATAACACAGGGACGAGATTTGCCTGTAGAAGGAAATCTGTGGATTTGCCCAGTGTGTGGATATACGCTCATGGCTTCTGATGCACCTGCAAAATGCCCTATATGCGGTACCGCTGGTAAAACGTTTCAAAAATTTTAAAATTTAATTTTTTTGTACAGTTTAGTAACGGGTAGGATAAATGATTCAAAATTAATTGGCAATCTTCTCGATAAATACTAGAATTTCTAATCATTTAAAGTATAATTTTTTAATATTAGATATATCAGTTAATAAATACTTATATATTTTCTTTTACATTTTTTGATCGTCTTTCTGATTATCCTTACCGTAAACAGCTCAATATCATTTTGTTTAGCCTTAACCTGCTTATAACCTTCTTTTCACAGTATATTATATAGAACGCGTCCTTTAAACATCCTAGCGATAAATGTCATGTATTTGTTATTATTGATAATTTTTAGTGTTAAATTTATTTTCTATCAGTCATTGAAATTAAGAAACTGTGGCATTGACTATGATATTTACTGGACCTGAATAAGAAGTTGTAGGTGTAGCCACAGTTATATCAAGCACCTTGGAAGTATTTGGTTCAACAGATAAAGGCAAAGATTGTGAAAGATAGGTCGTCGGGACCTGAAAGCCCGGTGTATTAGTGGTAACAGATTCTATATATATTGGTACGGTATTATGATTTGAAATGTTCAATTCATATTCGAAAAAACTGGATGATTTTATTGTAAATGTAGAACTTGGTAATAACACTTTACTTGTTATCTGTATTTTAGCATTTTGCGGCTCATTAACTATTAGTTTTATGCCCTGTACATTAACCATTGGCGTTGTTTCATAATTTTGATATACAATCCCACCTACTACAACTAATGTAATTATTACGATTGCAAGTGAATAAGCTGTTTTCATTTCTATGCACCCATGGTTCTTCCTTGGTTTTCTCTCTTTATTGCACCAATTGATTCGAGAAGTGCTGATGCCTCCTCAAGCTTAACTGCAGGAGGCTTAACACCCAATTTATATGTTAGCTGAAAAACTTGTGGTGGAACAACTGACCATTCCCTATTCACTGATGCTTGGCTAAATGCTTCCCTTGGAGGACCTTCAATAGCAACTTTCCCATTATAAAATACTATAGCCTTATTGCTATAGTCTGCCGCTTGTTTAACATTATGAGAAACCATTATAAGTGTTATTTTAAACTTCTTGTTAAGGTCCTTGATATATGATAAAACTTCCTCTCCACTTTTCTTATCAAGCCCTCTTGTTGGTTCGTCTAATAGGAGTA
>JBMFVR010000186.1:0-2323 GCA_049965895.1 Nitrososphaeria archaeon
TTTGTAGGTTTGGCCATGGCACTTGCGGGGCTGTACATTGCAAAAAAGGGAAAGTACCTTCACTGGCACTACATAGAGGAAAAACTCGGCGTAATTTTAGGCATTCATAAAAAGGGAAGCGAGGTGCAGAAGCAGGAACTCGAACATAAGATAAATCCTGCTCATGTTTCAAATGACGAATTCGACACAAAACCTGTGCCGGTAAAGCTTGCTTTGATTCATGGCTTTATAGCTGGCTTTGGTTTCGGGGCATTTGCACTAATAATTTACACTGTGCTTGCTCCTTCAATGCCTTCTCCATGGTTCGGGTTCATGCCAGGGCTTCTATTTGGGCTTGGAACAATGACCATGCAGGTGTTGTTTGGCTCAGCCTTTGGCAAATGGCTCAGTTCTTCTAAGAAATTAAACCTGCTGGGCATAGCTTTTGTTGGGAAGACAATCAGCACATATGTTCTAGAATATGGCGGCATAGCTTTTGTCATAGCCGGAGCGGCAATACTTTATGCACCATGGCTCCTGAACTTTGGTATTGTAACTCCAATATATGTCCATAACCTTCATGACCTAGGAATAGGGTTCTTTCTTGTTATTACAGTGGTTGTAATAATAGGCCTGTTGGGATACAGGAAAGCCATGAATCTTGCTGAACACAACCCAAAATTTATCAGAGTGCAAGATAAGTGATTTTTTAATATTAATCATTCTTAACCAGCGGTTGTGAAAATCTTTTATCTGACTTACGGATCATACTTATGAATCCAAGCGGTCGTGGAACTACTTGCGCCAGGAGCGCGTTAATCAGCATGGCCGAATCTCTCTTACTACCTGTGCCCAGAGCACTACCGGGAGTTCTTGGATTTGTAAGTGAATAAGAAAAAATGAAACTAGGTGTTGAGGCGCATAAGAAAAAGCGCAATGTTCAATGGGAGCAGTGAACCAAAAATGTTTGAGTTCAGGACAACAAAGGGAAGTGAATAAGTCCTAAAGTTGCCATCCGATTTTCCCGGGAGTAGTTTCTTAAAGATGGTTAGTGATTTGCTGTGTTCATTGCTGGTTATTATCCATCGCCTCACTTGTAGTATGTGCCTACTGAATAAGATTGGACGTATCAAGGTGGTTCTTAAGCAACTTTAAATACTTATGCCTGAGATTTGCCCTTTTTGCAATTACTTGATTTTTTGTTGATTGCATGATTTATGTGAACATAAAGGCGTAACTGTGATCAGCTAAAAGCGATGATTTTAAATAAATAAATAAATAAATAAAATTAGGTGAAAAAACTAACTATACGACTGTTCATAAAAATTATTTTTACGAAAATTAAAAATTAATGCTCTTAAGTTCAGAACTATCCTGCCTGACAGTCAGTATATCAACACCATCGCCGCTTGTAGCATCCCTTTTAACCGCAGACTTGATTGCCCTTACAGCTAGATCTGAAGCTTCTTCACACGTAATATCCTCCCTGTAATCGTTTTCTATCACACCTATTGCTATTTCTTCTCCGCTTCCTATTGCAACGTACTTGTCTGGTAAAACTGAGCCTAGTGGGTCCAGAACGTATATTTCAGGCTTCTCTCCAATTCCTCCAACTATTACCTGGGTTAACAAAGGATATAGCCTGTTCTCGAACATGAGTACTGACATCAGCTTTGCAACTGAGTTTGGTTTTGATTTTTTCCCTGTTTCCATTTCTCTGAGCTTTATTAATGATTGGATGTTCTTTACAAGCACCTGCATGTCTCCTACCATTCCAGCACAGGCCGCACCTACGGTTTCTGTGATCTTAAAAACCTTTTTGACGTTTTTGCTAACTACATAATTGCCATAAGCGTATCTCCTCTCTGAAGCCAGAACTACCCCGTCCTTTGCCACTATACCTACTACCGTAGCGCCAGGCATGTATTGCAACATCATATGGCTTTCTAACGCAGGCCGCCCCTTATAAGCTTAAGGGAAAAATATTTCATCTGACCCACTTAATGATCCGAAGTGCTATGGTTCTCTACAGCCCAGATAGATACACCTGAAACTACGTTATGATCCATAACCAAAAGGCTTCCATGCAGTTATTAAAAAGCCAATTGATATCTTCAGTATTTTCAATACGCCATTATGGTATGAA
This sequence comes from Nitrososphaeria archaeon, assembly GCA_049965895.1. Taxonomy (GTDB): domain Archaea; phylum Thermoproteota; class Nitrososphaeria; order Conexivisphaerales; family UBA164; genus KM4347-05. Next base: position 2,126 of record JBMFVR010000186.1, read on the forward strand.
TGCTGCCATTGCCCAGTTAAGCAACTAACTAGCATCATATGGTTATTCTACATTACAGCTTTACTCCATTTCATAACATCCGTTCCTGTTTCCCTTGACACCTTGAATAACTGCTGTCTACTCTCAATCTAGTTAAAGAGCCCATGCTCTTAAAAGCCGTCTAGTGAACTATGCCCGGCTAAAGCTGGGCGCGTCCCG
>JBMFVR010000187.1:0-2318 GCA_049965895.1 Nitrososphaeria archaeon
GCTTTATTCTGCATCGGCCTGTGGCACAATCTATTCAACTTTGATAGATGAGCATGCTAGAATAGTGTCCCACACTCCGCAACGTAATAATCTTTAAATAACATGAAAAGCATGTTTATTTTATGGTTTTAACATCCATTACAGCCAGGCCAATAATGGATAGAGTGCCTGAAATAGCTTCTAAACGATCAGAAAATTTTCATATGGTAAATGATAGCGATAAATTTTGCACTTGGAATTGTGAGCGGGGAACATTTTACAGGGCAAATTATACAGCATGTTTACCATTTGCCTGGCATATGTGGAAAAGGGGAACATAAGGCATGTCAGCTGAAAAGCCCGCAGGCAGGAAGATTGACGGCTGGCGGATTTATCTTATTTCCGTGGCACCACTATTTGTTATTGCAATGCTGGGATACATAACAGAAACTCACCATCCGTCAGATATTTATCTGGGCCTGGGGGGTGCCTTTATGATGGGCACAAGTGCCGGCCTGCTGATCGGGGGGTTCTTTTCATATTTAAACAGGATAAAATTTCCAAAGAGACGGCATACCGCACCGGCATATACAGAGAGGGGTGGCCTGCAGAAGCTGAGTTCCTTTGCGCTGCGCACCTTTAGGAGCCAAGAGTGGATTTACAGCATTGTAGGAGACCCGGAATACAGCCTGAAAAGGGCATCATTTGATGTCTTACCAGACGAATACTCTGCAGTTATGATTATGGTTTCACTGATTGTTGCTTTTATCTCCCTGGCAGCCGGCTTCGTATTTTACATGATTCACGAGCTGCCGTTATACGTTGTGCCCTTTGCGGCACTGGCGTCATTCTTCCTTACCGCATTCCTCATGCGCGCTTACCCGGGCATCGTTATATCGGGCAATGCATCAATCATAAACCTGAACCTGCCCTTTATCGTATCTGAAATGGCATCGCTTTCTGACTCGGGCATGACCCTGGAGAAGATTTCGGAAGTAATGTACGAAATAGGGCACGAAAAGGCGATCAAGAACGTGTTCATGCACCTGAACAAGGATTTGAAGGTGTTGGGAATGGACATATTTTCCGCACTGGACGACGTTGCTTCAAGGTCACCCAGCCCGGAGCTGCAGAATTTCCTGAAGTCGTTAAAGACGGCCCTCCTGTCAGGGTCAGACGTGAGCGGGTTCCTGAAGGAGTACACGGACAAGCTTATGGTTGACAGGAAGATCTCACTCAAATATTTAACGGAAAGGCTCAACGTGCTTGCGGAGGCATTTACAACCATATTCATAGTACTTCCGGTGATGCTGGTCATCATGCTGCTGCTGATGCTGATGATTTCCGTAGCCAGCGCAGGAAGCATATACCTTTACCTGCTTGTAGTGATTTATGTCCTGATACCGTTACTCGGGCTGATATTTGTCATGATGGTTGAGGCGCTGGGTCCAAGATGAACAGAGAGGAAAAGATGGCAATTGTATCTGTAGTTCTCCCAGCAGACCTGCTGGCAGTTACCTTCTATCTTAAACTTAATCCCTACGGTATGGATTTCGGGTTCATGCTCATAGCGATAATACTTTCAGCCCTGATGCCTTACGGGACAGCCAGGTGGCTGAGGGAAAGGGAAAAGTCCCAAATAGACCGGGAACTGCTGCCGCTGCTTTCGGACATGGAAAGCTATGTCAAATCCGGGAAGGACCTGATGACTTCACTTATCATGGCGGGAGAAAGGAGGAAGGGACCATTAAAGGGGAGGCTCACGAGGGTAAGTTCGTCGATCAAAATCGGCATGTCACCCAGCGATGCCCTCTCATCACTTTCCACGGGCATGCCCACGCCGCTTTCAAAGGACATATTTCTGATAATGTACAGGCTTCTGGTGTACGGCGGGAACATACCTGAAGTGGTAAGCTCGCTTAGGAAAAACATTTCAAGCCTGCATGATATTGAATCGGAAAAGAAGAGCATAATGAGGAACTACTCCTCGGTAATATACATTTCATTCCTGCTGCTCCTTTTCATTGACCTTATACTGTTCAGGTACTTTTTCCTGAAGATGGCCTCCACCTCAATATCCTCACCGTTTGGGGGACAGGAGCTCAACATAGCGCAGGTAAAGTCCTTGCTGTTCCAGCTTTCACTGATTGAGGGAACCATATCGGGAATAATAGCCGGCAAGATCGGCGACGGCACTGCTGCAGCGGGTGTAAAGCATGTAATAGTAATGCTGGTAATTGCAATTGTGTTTTTTTACCTGATGTGAACTACGCCCGGCTAAAGCTTCCCCCTTCATCGACGAGGCCACGTGCAGAATTCAGCATGACTGTGGTGGTCTC
>JBMFVR010000188.1:0-2306 GCA_049965895.1 Nitrososphaeria archaeon
TGGCCGCCAAAAAGGGAAGAGCTTGAGCTCGCTGAAAGGGAAATACCTGATAAAGTTGTAAATCAGCTTGTCGCTTCGGGCAGTGTTGAAGAGGCCATTAAATATATTAACAATGTTACTTATAAATGGAATTCATATCCGATTCTGTATATAACATCTGATTACAGATATACCATGGAACAATTAAAAAAAGTTTTAGACATCTAAAAATTATTTTTAAAAAATGCTTAAACTTCGCCAGAAGGTACTCCAATGCTAATTGATTTTCCTGATTCTACTCCCCATATATACCATATTACAGCGGCTGCAAAACCAGCTACCCACCATAAAACACTAAGCATCATGTACTGTGAAACTGTCAATAGTGAAGCTATAAAAAGGAATGGTATTGATATTATGAAAGTAAGACCCCTGTTAAGGCCGACAAAGGTTCCCCTTTTATTGGTTGGCCAAATCTCTGATTTGAGTGCGTCAGCTGATTCCCATGCTAACTGTGGCCATATTTCTGCTAATATAAGGAGTAACCAGAATACCCAAATGTTACTGACCCAAACAGGCACTAGTATGTAGAATAGCACGAAGCTGGCCAATGAAAGCAAATATGAATATACAAGAAGCCTTTTTCTGCTCCACCTATCAGCGCCTAGACCTATAAGCCCGCCAAAGAAGGCTGCTAATGTACCTATCATAAGTATCTCAGGAATTAAATTTGTATAATAGATCGGGCCTAATGTATATGTAACAAGACCATAAGTAACAGTATTAGTATCTGCCAGTATCAGCGTAATAATAAATCTGAAAAACAAGTCCTTCCTGCTCTTTATCCTTGCCTTCTCGGTCTCCAATGATACTGCGGCTTTTGTAGCCACCGCCCCCATGACCGAAGCCCCCATAGATGAAGTAGCAGAACTAATTGAAACATTACCTATATTTTCGTTACCTGAAGACGCACGGCCATAATACTTTGCTGTTTCTTCCTCGGCATGTGTTGACTTTCCCACTGATTCAAGCCACCTGACAGATTCTGGCATATGCAATCTAATGAAAATTAACAGAAGTATTATTATCAGAACAGTAATACCAGCTATTTCCTTTGAAAATATTGGTGATGATGAAAAGCTAAATGATGAAACTATTCCTGAAAGTACAGAGCCTAGCTCTATAGTGTCTAAAGTTATCATATATGCTTTACTTCTGTTCTTCCTTGGATAGTATTCATGCATGGAAGTCATTATAACGTTCTGTTCAGCACCGCCTGCAAATGTTAATAGACCAATAGATAAAAGCATCATGACATAATTGTATGTAAATATTATCAGCAGACCAGCAATTGCAAATATACTCATAGAAATAAAGAACGTCTTCTTTCTCCCAATTCTGTCTGTTATTGGACCAAAGATCATTACTCCAACTGCTAGCCAAAGAGTAGACCACATGACTGAAAGGACCCTAAAGAATACCGGCAGTGTGAACCATGTAGAAACAACAGAAGACAGAGCAAATGAATAGCCTTCTAATATCATTCCTACAGCGAAAGAAAAGAATACCCACCAGTGAGTCTTTAACCACCTAGTTTCTTCTACTTGAGATGAATACTTGAATGAACTCATTCATTATTTAATGACTAGTTATTTGTATAAAAATATTTGCTAATGCGCAGCGGGCGATGCCGCAACTAACATGGCTGACTAAATTGCCAGATTTTCTTTTCAACGGTATGCCATATGCAACATCCATGAGGCCCCCTAATCCAAAAGAAATACCAAAGTACATCCCTAGTTTCCTGCCATTCTCCATTCAGTTAGGATTAACTACGGCATATGAAGGCAATAAGTATATTGATTCAGGTGAAAAGTGTCCTGTCTGTGGCAGCACTCATTTGAAGAAGACCGGCTTTGTGGACAAGCTGTTCGCAAAGTTCATAACGCCCAAGGGGTTCGTTGAGATGAACGTCAAGCTGCAGTGCCTTGACTGCAAAGTCACATGGCAGGCACTGGGGCCATTTTACCCTGACACCCGGCGCACCAATAGTTGACCTTATCCTTGCGCTTTCACCCAACAATTCTTCTTATGCCGTTGAGGGCATACTGGCATCAATGGGCCTGCAGGTGAGCAGCGATTCAATACTCAGGTATACGCGGATGTTTGCCAAAAGGGCAAGGGAGCCGCTTGTTAAAGGTTCAGGATTGTATGGCACCAACATGCTAAAGCTTCTTTTTGGCGTGAACAATGCTGGTGAGCTGGTCAGGATGCTTGAGAAGGAGCTAGAATCGTGTTCGGATGAGACATACCTTAGGAGGAAGGGC
>JBMFVR010000189.1:0-2293 GCA_049965895.1 Nitrososphaeria archaeon
GGTCAATAATACTGGAAAACACAAAAATAGGTAGTGGCAGCGTTGTGGCCGCTGGTTCAATGCTGCCTCAGAACACTGTTGTGCCTGAAGGAAGCCTTGTTATTGGAAATCCTGCAAAGATTGTTGGAAAAGTTACTCCTAATCACCAGAAGCAGATTGAAGAAAGCTGGAGAAAATATTTTATAATGAGAAGTAAATATAAATCGGTAACCAAGGTATAAAATGAATAAGGAAAACGAAAATGGTAACGTTGAATATAAGCTCTTACTTCAGGAACTAAATGAAGAAAGAAGAGAACACCTTGTAACCCAAATGATCTACAGGTTAAACGAAGGTCACGGTGAGGCGTTTTACATTCTGGGTTTATCTGACGACGGAGAACCAATAGGCCTATCAGATAATGACCTTAAAACTTCTTTAGAAAATCTGAAGATAATTGCACAGAGGGCTGGCGCTTCTATGCAAATAATACGGACTGTGCTGGGTGAAAAGGGCGCAATAGCTGAAGTATATCTTAGGAAATCCAAGAACTGGATGCCGCTTGAAGTTTCTGTAGCACTGATGGGTAATGTTGATGCAGGTAAAAGCACCCTGAAGGGAGTACTTACATCTGGAACCCTAGACAACGGCAATGGTGCTGCAATGTCTCTGGTGGCAAGATACATACATGAAATAAAGGATCGAAGGACTTCATCTGTATCTGTGCACATACTAGGTTTTGACAATGAGGGAAAATCCGTCAACGACCTTCTTCAGGTTTACAATGAATCTGAAATATATCTAAGAAGCAGTAAAATAGTACATTTAATAGACCTTGCTGGTCATGAAAAGTACTTTAAAACTACGCTCAGGGGAATCATGGGAAATTTACCCGACTACATAATGCTTGTAGTATCTCTCAGCGCTGGACCAATAGGCACGTTCAGGGAACACTTGGGAATAGCTCTGGCCCTTAAAATACCAATAATAATTGCATTTACAAAATCTGATTTGGCCCCTGCACCAGTGTCAGAAATGAACATGCAGGAAGTAATAAAGCTGTTAAAAATGCCGGGAGTCGATAAGATACCTGTGTTTGTAAAAGACGCGGCAGACGTATCTATAGTTTCCAAGAATATATCAAACGGAAGGATAGTGCCGATGTTCGTTATATCAAACAAAACGGGAAACGGCCTAGATCTGCTGAAAAAGTTCATTAACTTTCTTCCAAAGAGGATGAACTGGGAGGAGAACATAAAGGGAAAATTCAAGATGTATATAGATGATATATTTGAAGTCAATGGCGTAGGCACTGTAGTAAGTGGACTTATTGAATCTGGAACCGTAACAGAAAACTCGGAGCTGATAGTTGGCCCGTTCTATGACGGCGAATTCAGAAGGATAAAGGTACAATCGATACAGAAAAACAGGGTCACAGTTAATTCTGCATTTGCCGGGCAGTATGTTACGCTGGCCATTTCAAAGGGCAGAATGGACAAGCTAAGCAGGGGAATGGTGCTACTAGCGGCCCAAGAACAGGCACAAGTAGTAAGGCAATTTGAGGCAGATGTAAGGATATTACATCATCCCACACTTATAAAGGTCGGCTATGAGCCTGTAATTCAATTCAAAACAGTGAAGGAGGTGGCAAAGATAGTTAAATCAGAACCCGAATATTTGAGGAGTGGCGACTTTGGAAGGGTGACATTTCAGTTCAAGTACAGACCGGCCATGATAGAGCAGGGTGACATGTTCATATTTAGAGAGGGAAGAGCAAGAGGCGTTGGCTATGTAGCATCGCTCAGGCATTAGCTAAAACTTCAGAAGTATCTTTCCAAAATGAGTCCTCTGTTCCATCTTTTCCTGAGCCCTTGCAACCTCTTCAATCGGGAAAAGGCTGTCGATTACAGGCTTGATTGAACCCGACGATACTGCTCTAACCAGGTCAAAAATGTCTCCCCTTGTGCCCAAGTAGACACCGATCATATCTATGTTATTGGAATAAATATCGCGCAGGTTAAAGTTTAGCTCTGAGCCCGTGGTCATTGCTATGCTGATAAGCTTACCGCCCTTTTTTAGACTCTTTATTCCCAGAGGAACGGTAAGTGAACCAAGTGTATCGAATACTATGTCTGCTCCGCCGCACACTTTTATAACGTTTTCCGGTAGAGCTTGATTGACCTGAAATACTGCTTCAGCTCCTAGCTTGTACAACCTCTCCGCTTTCCATTGACTTGATGTAGTTGTTATGACCCTGGCCCCAAACGCTCTGGATATCTGTAGGGCTGCAACGCCGGCGCCTCCTGAACCACCA
>JBMFVR010000190.1:0-2272 GCA_049965895.1 Nitrososphaeria archaeon
GTTAAGGGAGCAGGATCATACAAAGCTGAACATCACCTATCTGGGGATACTTGCCGGCTTGGGTTTTTGGTGAACTTGATCTAACTGGCACTAACTTGCTGGTACCAAATCATCCATGGAAAGATGCTGGGCTTAAGGGACGCTATCAAAAATTATTTAAATTATGTGATTTTTAAACAGTCTACCATTGAGCATAAACAATGAGCCGGTTATTTCAATCATAACAAAAAATGGCATCAATAAAGGCAAAATTTTTTTCGAGATGCTAAACAGCACATTGCAGATCCTTTCCAATGAAATGATCTTAATTGATGACAGTGATGATTATATAACTGCAGAGGCTGTTAAAGAATTTGCCACCAAAAATGGCAGGGCTGTTGTAGTGGCTAAATCTAATTCATCATATTTTAGCAAACCAACAAGAGCCACAGCTAGGCAAACGGCAATTGATTTATTTATAGAGCGTTATAACAACCGATTTTTAATTCAACTGGATGACGATGTAATTTTAAGAGATGGGTGGTGGGATGAAGCACTTAAGGCATTTGAGGATAGTAAAGTTGGATTGTTTCATGGCATATCATACGACATAGGAACTATGAATAATTTAACTAATTTTAAAATTTCATCCAATAATATCAAGCGTGATATCAGGATCTTTTCTGAGAGGGGCTACGGAAACAATATCGCATTTAGACGAGAAACATTAATTGCAATAAGGAAAAATTACGGCATAATTCCCCCTGAACTTCACCTTTATGAAGATGCGTGGCTATTGCGGGCAGTACAATACATCAAATATATATCAAATATAGGCACAATTGGCATTTTACAGTTTGACCCAATTAAAATAAACCGAATTGACAATGCGTCAATATACGATATTGACATTAAACATATCAAAATTGCTTCTAAATATGGAATAATAAGGTCAGCAAATTTGCCCCGTGACATATTTGGCCTATTAGCCCCCGTTGCAGGGTATTTGCCATGGGCCATAAAAAACATTAAAAAATTGGGATTAAAGGACGGCATAAAGGTTACAAATAAAAAACAGTACCTTAAGCTTCTTTATAAGTACGTTAAGGTTAAACCCAATTTAAGCTTCTCATGTAAAAAACTCGTTGAGCAAAGGCTGCACGCTGACTAAAACATTTTAAACATATCTTTAATCAGTGAAAGTGTGTATTTTAATTCATATCTTTTAATTTCCTTCGTATTAAATTCTTTCTTAAGTGATTTAGCGAATTTTAACTGCGCGCTGGCAACAATGGCCCTTCTTGCTCCCGAAGCTGGATGGTCTGACCCATGATGCATATGAGTGCTTAAAACTATCCATGGAGTTTCTTTGATGCCTGATTCATAGGCAAGTATCCCAAGAACCACCTCATCATTTATAAACTGCCTAAATTCAGAGGGAACTTCCATAAACGCCTTTTCCACCTTATTTATTATATCGGGATCAGGCAGCTTTCTATATACAACCACCTGCTTAGGTCCAATAAAGAGCACTGTGCCCTTTTTTGTTAGATCTGGCTCGTATATTTTGTACAGAAAAACCGGAACTTTTGCCCCTCGTACAGTTATTTCACTGACTTTTCTGCTTCTGACCATTGTGTTAGGTGCTCCTCTAGCCCACGCTTCCCTATCCAGCACTGTATACATCTGGTACTGCAGCTGGGCGTCGGCCTCCAGAAATGAGCTGTCTATCAAATTATCGCTATCTATAAATGCAACATCCCCGGCTCCCTGCATGTCCTTCAGCATTGTAAACCACGTACCGCTCCTGCTGCGCCAGTTACCAGTTTTTATGGAGATGTTATCGGGTATAATTGACTTTAAAATTTCAATCTGCTTGGGATGAAAGACGTTATCAACGTATACCGTTGCTTCTTTTGCCTTAATTTCTTCTACGTTTTTAATGAAATACTCATTAACTTCATGCACTCTGTAAAATGACAGATAAGTCACTAGTTTCATTATCGTTGTATATTACTTGGCAGGGGTTTAAAAATTCACTGTTTGTACCAACAATACATTGAAACCATTTTATGGTAACATGAATTTTTCATTTCCCTTGTATAAGTGTAGTTCATTTACCAGATCATCGTACGATTTATCCTTTATGCTTAATGCCTTACCATTTAGCGCAAATTCTTCTACAGCTCCGATGGAGCAATTTACCACTAGCTTATAGCCGTCCTTAAAGATTGCCTTCCTTGGCACATCGTACTCCTTCCTTGTTTTATCATCTATTGCTATTCCATTTAGC
>JBMFVR010000191.1:0-2238 GCA_049965895.1 Nitrososphaeria archaeon
AGTTGAACCAAGAAGCGAACTAGTAAAGCTATTAAAAGATTCAGAAATAGTTTTTCACTTGGCAGCTAAACATGGGGGAAGAGGATATATTGCTACGCACCCCGCTGATGTTTGTAGTAATATGGCAATAGATAATGCAATTTTAAATGCGGCTTTGCAAGCTGGTGTTAAAAAAGTTATAATGGCCAGTAGTGCATGCGTATATCCCCCAAAGCTCCAAATTAAAGGGTCTGACTATCCACTTAAAGAAACAGACACAGACGTAACTAAACTTGATGAATACTTGAGCGCAGATCTAGAATATGGGTGGGCAAAAGTTATGGGTGAAATGCAACTAAGAGCCTTTTATAAACAATATGGTTTAAAGGGGGCAAGCATGAGATTCGTTACAGCTTATGGACCAAGGGAAAATGAAACTCATGCAATAATAGCGCTAATATATAAGGCTCTCAACAGACAGGATCCTTTTGAAGTTTGGGGTGATGGAAAGCAAGAAAGAGACTTTACTTACGTCAAAGACATTACTTCTGCTTGTCTTCTCGCTGCAAAAAAGGTAGAGGGGGTAGAAGAGTTTAATGTCGGCACAGGCAGGAAATATTCTATTGACGAAGTTATTTCTCTTATTTTCCAGAATATTAATTGGAAGCCCCAAAAAGTATTTTACAATACTTCTAGGCCTGTTGGTGTTTACAGCAGGGTATTAGACATTACTAAAATAAAGGAGCAATTGGGATGGTCACCAAAATATACTCTAGAGGAAGGGTTAAGAATAACTATTGATTGGTATAAGAAACATGGTAATCTAAAAGGTATATCAGAAAGGCTATTACTAGAAAGAAATTAATATGAAAGATGATATTGAGACAAGCATCATAATCAGCACTCATAATAGAAAAGAGGAGCTGCTAAAAACAATTGCCAACATATATGCCACTGCTGAAGGCTCTTATGAAATAATAGTTGTATCAGCGGCTAGCAATGATGGGACAGATGAAGAACTTCCTTTAAAATTTCCATCTGTAAGATTAATAAAAGCGCCAGATGTAGGGTGGGGAGAGGCTAATAACATTGGGGCTAAAGTAGCTAAAGGCAAGTTCTTATTTTTTTCTGGGCCTGATATGGAATTCGAATCTGGTTGGCTAAAATGTTTAATACAAAATGCAAAAAAAGTAAAAAATTTAGGAGAGATCGGAACTATGTTAATTAGGCCTTATCAAGGAAAAGGTATTTATTATACGGGAGGATCATTTTTAAGAGCCAAATATATTATACATAAAGGCATAGACCTTCCTTATGAGACCTGTTTTACTTACAGAGAAAAAAATTACTTTGTTGAAGTGGATGCCGTTCATTATCCATTAATACCGAAGGACGTTTTTTACTTGGTAGGTGGATTTGACCCTTATTATTTTTATAGCGCAGATGAAATGGATTTAGGAGCAAGAATAAAAAGGGCAGGCTTTAAGAATATTGTTTGTTTTGAAAAATATATGAAAACCGCGATGACGCCCTCAAGTCCAAAAACACTATATTATTGGAACAGAAACTGGATCAGGATGATAATTAAGTTAAACAGCATTATTCTGATTCCTTTCCTTCTTATTTTTCCACTTTTAAGAATTTTTGGAACTACTATAAAAATGCTTTATTTGCATAATATTAAGGATGTAAAGTTACTTTTTTCTAGTATTTTATGGAACATTAAACATTTTCCAGAAACGTATCATAGTAAAAAAGAAAAGTTCGTATTAGAAAAATAAATTCTGATATTAAATGGTAAACCAAAATACCTATCAGACTGTGTGAAAATTATCATATAACGATATAATTAATTTTCATCATTAGCCCTTAAGTGCCATGAATAGCTTCATCTCCGGTATAGATAGGGAACAATCATTGTTGTTACCTTTAAGAATTGAAGATTATGTAAGTGACAATAATCCTGTGAGGTTCATTGATGCCTTTGTAGACTCTCTTGACTTGCAATCCATGGGGTTCACTCATGCTATTTTGGCAGAAGGAGCAGGAAGGCCATCATATAATCCAGGTGATACTTAAACTGTACATCTGGGGCTATCTTAACCAGGTAAGGTCAAGCAGAAAGCTGGAGAGAGAATGCCACAGGAACCTTGAGGTGGCTGATCAATGGTCTTTCCCCCGACTTTAAGACGATTGCTAACTTCAGGAAGGACAACATAAGGAAGGTGTTCAGGGAGTTCACAAAATTATGCATTAGGC
>JBMFVR010000192.1:0-2235 GCA_049965895.1 Nitrososphaeria archaeon
AGGGAAATGAACGATAAAATTATGGATATTGAATCAAAAGAGGTTAAAAAGCTATAAAGACCTGAATCCATGGGGATGTAATGTTTACGCATTTAAATAAGCAGAGTCATGAGCCATTTGGTGGCGATACTTCCCTAACATACAACCCATTGAACATAACGCTTCCATTAAAGCCTTCACTCTCAATGATAAAATAGTAAAAGCCCGGGTTCAATGTAATTGTGCTTATAGTTTGAGTGAAAGTTATATTTAGCGCATAATTAAAATTATTATTATTTATATCAATGGTTTTAGAAGCTATTATACTGCCGTTTAAAACCGCTTGTATAAGTATCTTTCCAGTAAATCCAGGCATGACTATAAAGCTCAATGAATTATTATAAGTCCCAGGATAATAGTTGGAACCACCATACCACATCACGCCACCGGCTTTAATGTTATTAAATATATACGATGAGCCTGAAAATAAATGTACTACAAGAGAACCTCCCTGATCTGGCATCACATGATTAGTAAATGGAACATAGAAAGCCGGTGTGCCATTAAAATTTCTTTTGATTAAAATTGTGCCGTTTGCCTCTGCATAAATTCCGTATTTTCCAGATTCCAGCATTACATCCATCATTTGTATGATGTTCTGTGTTCCACTTTTGGCATAGGAAGCAGGATCGTAAATCATGGCCCATGCATAATCTATAGGTATGTTCACCACCGAACCGTTGCCGGTTATATAGGGAAAGGCGTCATTTGCAGCATTCGTTACGTTAATAGGCTGAAACACAGGAGCTGGAAATCCGATAACAAGCAGCCCTATGGGATATGGCGGCATACTTCTGGGAAAAGCCTCTGGAATTCTGTTGCTTACCATTACCCAAGGATCAGAAGAGGGGATCATTGAGCCTTCTTTTGCCAAATAGGTGTAAGTCTTATAGTTAAAATACGGATCATTTGAGTTATAATAGTATTTAGAATTGATGTCCACCGGGCTCCATGGCTGAAGTACCACCGAGGTGCTGATAGTTATAACCAAAATGGCGAATGCAACTTTTACGTTAAATTTTTCATTATATTTTTTCTTTATGCTGGCCAAAACATCTATAGCCCCAAGAAAGACAAACGCGATAAATATCGCAGAATATTGATCAGTTAAAATGTAAGGATATAAATAAATTGGATTATGCGCATAAAAAATTAATGCCAAGTATACTAAAAAGAAGATAGACCATCTGTGTGACAACGTTGAAAAGAAAAGCAATGGTGCAAAAATTAAGAACACCGTCAGTCCGGTGCTGTACCATGGCATAGTAGCGCTTGTAGCATGTAACATTGAAGCTATAGAGTAACCTTGGGTTAATAGCCCTAGACGATAACCTGCAGCCAGTGAAACAACTGAAAAGATTAAAAGGAAAAGGGAAAAATATCTTTTTCTATTTTTTTCATTAGCACTAGGTTCAATGTGGTAAGATAGGGCTAACTCTATTAAGGCAAACAATGCTACAAAAATATCATACGGATATTTAGTTAATGCAGCTATTGCAAAGAAAACAAATGATGTTTTATAGAAACCATAGATATATAATGCGTAAGCGGCTAGGAAAAAGAAGGGGAAAAATGCCTGCACGTGGGCATCAAACCAGTTCAAACCAGCCGCAAATGGATAAAAAAAATATACCAAGCTGATAATCAATGAAACTGTGGATGAAAGGCTATACTTCCTAGCTATAAAATAGATTGGAAAGGCGGAGCCCCATATAAATATTGTTTGAACTATTAGCGTCGCGCTTAAAACATTTTTAAAAAGCGATATTGGTGAAAAAATAAAAGGTATTACCGAATTATAAAATATGGTATACAGTAAGCCTAAAAATGTATAATTATAATGTAAAGGAAGCCATACCCGTTCTGCAAATAATCCTAAATCATAGACCGCTGTGTACTGGTTATATAGCCTGAACAAAGCCAGTGATGACCATAAAACTACAAATAGTAAGTAAATTATACTGAGTAAAATTATGCCATTTATATCAGATCTCTTAAATATATTTTTAAACATTAAATTGAGCTTGATTAATTGTGCTTTATTAATTTTGTCCTGTTCAGTGAGGTCGCGTTATCCATGTGAGCCATATTTAAATCTGTCTGTTTACCACCTCCATAAATTGAGGGTGTGCCAGTTATCCATTCGAGGACTACGCCTCAATATCACGCCCCTCCGGTAACTTGTTAAAGGAGGAT
>JBMFVR010000193.1:0-2227 GCA_049965895.1 Nitrososphaeria archaeon
AAAAACTTATTTTACAATTTCATCTTAATCAACCAATATACGTTCAATACTTTTACTGGTTGTATGAAATACTGAAGGGTAACTGGGGATATACGTCCACGCCGATTTTCAGTGGCACTGTCATAAAAGCTATAGAGATTTTTCTTCCAAATACGATAATGATTGCAATTGTTGCATCAATAATAATCTGGTACCTTGGCACCAGTTTAGGTGTTTTTTCGGCGGTAAACAGAGATTCTTTAGCCGATCATACCATAAGAATTGGATCATTTACTTTATACGCAATGCCAATTTATCTTATAGGAATACTTTTTATTATAGTGCTCGGGGTTTACCTAAAGGTGCTGCCATTTTCAGGAGTGGTCAACCCAACTCTCGTTTCAAATTTACCATGGTATGTTAATGGCATATCATACCCTACACACATTATTTTGATTGACGCAATGATTCATGGAGCCTGGAATGTAGCACTGGATGCATTTCTACATTTGCTTATGCCTTCATTAACACTCGCTTTAGGAATAGTGGCAGGTATAATAAGAATCCTGAGGTCTTCAATGCTAGAAGTTTTAGATCAGGATTATGTAAGACTTGCAAGATCAAAGGGATTGCCAGAAAATACAGTTAATTATTTTCACGCAAGAAAAAACGCGATGCTTCCTGTAATTACGCTATTTGGTCTAACAGTGGCTGCTCTTCTTTCAGGTGCAGTTGTAGTTGAAACTATTTTTAACTATCCAGGGATAGGCTACTGGACCACACAGGCTTTGCTGAGTAGCGATATAGGCGGCATAATGGCTGCCACCCTATTATTTGGTCTTCTTTTAGTTATCGCAAATCTTATAGTTGATATAATATATGCATTAATAGACCCGCGGATAAGATATTGAGGTGCAATAACTATTGAAAATTAACATAAAAAATCAACGAAGGCTCGAAAATCTAAAGCTTTCAATAGAAGTATTTTACTCTAACAAAGCGGCTGTGGCAGGATTGATCATAGTGTTGCTTTATGTAATTGATGCAATTATTGTGCAAATCGCACCATCAGTTCTGGGCATAGTGCATCCCGATGCGCTTGTTCCTAACTTCATTAACCCAGCACCACTACCCCCATCATGGTCGCATCCATTGGGAACGACTTATCCTGGCATAGACCTGTTCAAAAGTATATTAAAGGCAATAAGAATAGATTTATTTTATTCCGCATTTGTTGTATTGATTGGAGCCGCGATTGGTTCTATAATAGGGGTCATATCCGCCACAGTTGGAGGCTTAATGGACGAAATTGTAATGAGAATAACTGATATATTTTTCAGTATACCATTTCTGATTTTAGCGCTGGCAGTGGGGTTTGTAATGGGCAGAAATCTGAATAATATGTCATTGGCACTGGTCATAGTTTGGTGGCCTATTTATGCAAGATATACAAGAAGTCAGACATTGTCCACAAAGGAATCAGTGTTTGTAGAAGCAGCAAAAGCTTCAGGCGTAGGAAGATTAAAGATAATATTTAAACATATTTTACCAAATGCCTTGCCTCCTGTTTTTATTCAGGTTTCTCTGGATTTGGGGTCAGTCATGGTAATTTTTTCAACACTTGCGTTTATTGGATTTATTGTAACTGCAAGTGTTCCTGAACTGGGATACCTTACAAGTTTGGGTCTAAATTATGTACAGTCAGCCCCATGGGCAGTCATATTTCCTGGGTTAGTAATTACAATATTTGCTTTGGCGGTTAACTTGCTGGGAGACGGATTAAGGGATATTTTAGATCCGAGGAGGAGAAGTTAATTTGGAACAGGATGTATTGCTAGTTAATGATTTAAGGCTACAATTTTTAACTAGAAGGGGCATTTACAAAGCGTTAAACGGTATTACATTGACGGTTAAAAAGGGTGAGATATTAGGGTTAGCAGGTGAAAGTGGATGCGGGAAAACTACCTTAGGGCTATCAATAATTGGGCTTCTTCCACGCAATGCTGCCGTGATATCAGGGGAAGTCGTGCTCGACAATTTAGATATTATAGCACCATTAAGAGAATATGCAAAAAACAATATTAAAAAATTCAATTTAAGGCATAGTGAAAATATTATAAAGAAATTAAATGATAAGTTGGTTAGCGTCAGGGGCAATAAAATATCAATGGTATTTCAAGATTCAATGACAAGTCTTAATCCCGTGCTTCAGATAGGCTATCAAATAGCTGAAAGCTTTATTGTACAT
>JBMFVR010000194.1:0-2209 GCA_049965895.1 Nitrososphaeria archaeon
ATTATTGAGATAGGAAGGTCACGTTGTATTTCCTTAGCGTGAAGATAATAGCTCCACAGGTGACCTCTCGAATGCATACTGAGTGCAATCCTATCCTTGCCTATGAGCTGGATCCTTGCAAAGCTTAGGTTAACTGTACCATCAGTATCTCTTGCAACAGTTATGCCAGATGTTATGTATCTGCCCCCATCCTGAGGATAATGCATCAGAACAGGCAGAGAATAGAGGTCAACTTTATCTCCCATTAGTGCCACTTCCTTAACTGGCCCGTCGTTTCCTTTTATGCTGAAGCCACTGTTACGATTTATGATTGACACCCATTTTTCATTTAGTTCCTTTTCTTTGACCCCCAGATAAGCTGCTATCTTGCTTCTTGAACTGAACATGTTGCTAACCACTGTTGTACCCGGAAAATTGTTCACGTTTCTAAAAATAAGCACCGGGCTTGATGCTGATAGAGCCTCAGCATAAGCGGTGATCTCATAATTTATACTCACTTGTTTGTTGATTTCAATTACTTCGCCTGGCAAGGCCTTCATAATTTCCTCTAGAGCGCTCCTAAGAGACATGCTTTAAAATTGCAGGCCTTTTTATTTAATGATTTGTCAAAAGCGTGCGTTTTTAACGATTTTGTGCAAAAATCATTACACACTTTTAGTCGTCTAAATGATTTACTATTTTTTCCCTTGAGACAGGTATGCTGTTCAGCTCAGTCCCAGTTGCATCAACTATCGCATTTACTATTGCAGGAGCAACAGCCTGCATGGCCAGTTCTCCTACCCCCTTAGCTCCCATTGGCCCCACACTGTCTGTGCTTTGAATTGCATGAATGCTTATCTTAGGAATTTCCCTGGCGGTTGGCAGAACGTAAAACGTAAAGTTCTTGCCCATTACCCTACCTCCTGAAAGCCCAAGATTTTCATAAAGTGCATAGCCAAGCGACATTATTGTCCCCCCTTCTATTTGCGAAATGAATCCAGTTGGATTTATGATCGTGCCTGCCTCGGGGAATACATCTATATCAGTAACCTTCACAAATCCAGTCATATAATCAACCTCAACCCTTGCAACTGCTGCAATAAAGCTGAAAATGAAATCGCTTACTTTATAATTTCCACCCTTTACCTCTGGCAGCGAATACATGCCATCGGCCTCAACCGGCACCTCAGCCACCCTTATCGCCTCAAGGCAGTCAGCTGTTCCATATAGTTTCATGCAGTTCTCTTTCAGGTTTTGTGCTGCTTTTATTACTGCGTTGCCAATCATGAACGTTACGCGCGATGCATTTGATGTTCCTGATCTTGGATTTGCAGAATTACTGTTATCTACTTTAACGTACTGTTCGGGAATGCCTAGAGCACTTGAAACTATCCTTGAGATTGCAAACCTTATACCAGTTCCCATATCCGGGGTAGTGAACATCACTCTGACGCCGTCCCTGCCCAGCACAAGCCTGACCCTAGCTGAATCACCGCCCTGACCATAGCTTGTGCTTTTCATTCCTGCCGCAAATCCCACGCCAACCTTTATGAACGGGGAACTGCTTTGCTTCATGCTAAATAACCTGCTCCTGCTGCTTTCCTTTATCGTTTCATATGCAGTTATAGTTGATATCGGCACAAGGCCAGTGCCAGATTGCTGCCCGGGCATCAGTGCGTTTTGCAATCTGAACTTAACAGGGTCCCATCCCTTGACCCTGCACAGCCGGTCGATGTGCCTTTCAAGGGCAAAATTAACTTCCGATGCCCCATAGCCTCTCATCCCTCCGGATGGGGGATAGTTTGTATACACAACCATGCCGTCAAACTTTACATTTGGTATATTGTACGGCCCTGCCGCATGAGACCCGGCAACTTCAAGCACCCCTGGCCCATGTGATAGATATGCCCCAGCATCACCAATTGCATTTATGGCAAGAGCTTTAATATTCATGTCTGGGCTTACCTTTATCCTTATTTCGAAGGTGAACGCATGCCTCCTGGTTGTTGCTGCATTAGATTCCTCCCGGCTGAGTTCCATCCTTACCGGCCTGCCGGTTTTTACCGCAAGCAGCGATGCAAGTATCTGCACATGAATTTCCTCCTTACCACCAAATGCTCCCCCAGGGTCCGGGTAAATCAGCTGTATCCTATCCTCAGGTATATTAAGCGACCTGGAAATCTGCATTATATCATGCTCAGGGCTCTGGGTAGTTGTAATAACCTTTAAC
>JBMFVR010000195.1:0-2206 GCA_049965895.1 Nitrososphaeria archaeon
TAGAAGTCCTCCCTGTCGACTATCGAGCTAACTCCAAGATAGTATAGGTTTAGGAAGCTCTGCAGGTCAGCAAATCTGTATGCCTTCTTCACATCGTTGATGCTTTTATACGGAAGCTTTACTCCATTCTTTGATGCCTTGTTCAGCATCATTTCAGGTTCAAGTGTGCCTTCAATGTGCACATGAAGCTCTGCTTTTGGTATTCGCTCTATGATTGAAAACAGCCTATTGTCTGACATTTTGTATATTTTTGACTGTATGATAATTAAGCATTGTGCACATGTTTAATGTTATTCCTCTAAAACCCTTACCGCCTTAAAGGCGTGTTTGCCCAGAAATATGTAACTGTGCATACCAAAATAATTGCAGCGTTAAGGTTATAAACATAAAAAAGGAAACCATTAGCAAGCCAGGGGGAGCTCGAAAGGGCTGAGAAGTCCGAATGGACTAACCCCAGGAACCTGATCCAGGTAATACTGGCGGAGGGATTGGCGTTGAATAAAAGTAATATCAAAAAATGGTTTTTGAGATCAAACGTTAAAGGTGGTTTTCCTTGACCACTTCTTACCAGAAAGCTATAATAGCTTCCACATCATCCAGCTTCTTTTTATGGGGTATAATATCCACCATAGGCCCGCTTGCAGCTTCTGGGAGCCTTATAGGTTCAATTTCTAGCCAATTAAAGACCGCTTTCCTACTCATCGGTCCCATATTTATTCTGCTGGGAAATGTTTCAATGGGCTATATATCAGATCACATTGGCAGGAAAAGATCTTTTGTAATAACCATGATAGCTTACGCTTTAGGGCTTGCATTGATAGTGTCCTTTACCCTATTGAGAGGAATAATTGGTGTAGCTTCCGGCCTTGCGCTGTCACAATTTGGGATAGGGGGTGAAGAGCCTCCATCTCTTTCGTTGCTTACGGAGGATTTTTCTGTTGATGCAAGGACCCAACTTCTAGCACTAGTTCCTAATTTTGCTAACATGGGAAGCGCCTTTATAACAGGTTTGCTTCTTATCTCAAATGTAAATTCAGCATACATTATAATGTTCTCAACAATTGTACTTTTGGGCATCCTTATATATTCCAGAATCACTTTACCTGAATCATTTAGATGGCTTTCTGGCAAAGGATACAGTGACAGAGCGATAAAAGAGAGGGAAAAGCTAAAGATACAGAGGGAGGGAACAAAAATTAAGCATCCGGGCTACACAATTGCAATAATAACGCTTGCGTTGATTGGTATTTCACAATACCTAACTTTTGGATTAATGGCTTACGTTATTGGCCCTTATGAATTTCCATCTCCTATTTTTGACAATCAAATAATATTTATTGCAACTCTTGGTGCATCTCTAGGAGGTTTTGTTGCAGCCAGGCTTGTTGCGCGGGGCAGAAAGAGCTTTACTCTTTATTCATATATGGGCGGTTTTATCAGCATGATGCTAATATTGTTACTGGTTGGATATATGAAAAATTTGTTCATTTTCTTGCCCCTATTATTCTTTAATATGATAATGAGTGAATTCGGTTGGGTTTCACGAACCATCCTTGAACCAGAAACTTTTCCTACCAGAATCAGGGGGACAGCTATAGGGTTAATTAGGATGTTTCCTATGGTGGCGTACATAGCATCAATCTATCTGACAAGCAGTCTAACCACATATCAATTTATTCTGTTTAACCTTACACTGTGGGGAATTGGCTTTGCGGGAGCTCTAATATGGTTCTATCTTGGATTTGAAACAAGAGAAATAAGTGCTGATTATTTAGAATAGGAAACAAATTTCGGGTCTACCATGGTGAAAGCAGGTAGGTGTTCGAGCTGCACCCCACACCATTGTGGAGCTTGGAATACGACGCTATGGCATCTTCTCGCACAAAGCGCGTGTGCTTCCCATGCCTGGGTTCATCCAAAATATAAGAACTTATTTTCAAGTTTCAATGACACACTACTAGCAATTTACATCACCATAGGTGTCTCTGCAGGCTTGAGAATTACTACCTTCCTTAAGCTCCTACCTTAAAAAAGTTTAATCTATTTGAATTCTCTTTCCTTTGCCACTAAGGGGTGACTTTGGCTCAAAATTTATTTGTAATATGCCATTGACAAAGGAGGCTTTGGCGCTGTCAGGATTTATTTCCACATCCAAAGGTATTTCAACTTCATACTTCCTGTTCATTCCCTCGGCCTCTACATGAAC
>JBMFVR010000196.1:0-2176 GCA_049965895.1 Nitrososphaeria archaeon
GGTAGCTTGTTTATTTAAAGTACACAAATGGAATTGATCCAACGATGGAATGGATACCAGCGGTCAGGCCTGTAATACTGGACTACCTGACCCACTAACGCCCTTTCCCAAAGCCTGTGACTGCTATGCCAAGCCCTTTTTAAACAACAGGGCTAGGCAACCTATTATAATATAGGTAAATGCAACCAGCTCAGATATTTCATTGTACATTACGGTTTTTGATGTTATGACGATTTTGCTTATGCTGGATATTGAGGTAAATGCAATCAGACCATTAATGGTTGTAATGTTTGTTGCGGGGTAGCTCTGCAGCTGTTCTCCCTGTGGAAACGGAGATACAAATCTTGTTAACGGTTTCATAAAATTGACCGTGATCTTTCCCCAGCTAATTGTCATGCTGTAATTATTTTGAAAATAAGGGTTTTTGAGCAGGACAATGTCGCTGTAGTTCGTCACGGGTTCAAATCCGGTTATGCTTTCGAGTGGCGCAAGGTTAAGGTATCCTGAACCGAAATCGCCCAGCATTGACGATGGTGGTATGTAAACTATGTACTCAATGTCAAGCCTCTGTGCTAGTTCTTTGAACCCTGTTGAATTACCGCTATAAAGGTAAGTGTACATGGTACTGTAAGGTGGGTTTGAGCCGCTTTCAGGTTCACCCATCCAGCCGGGGGGCACGAAGTAGTATATCGATGAGGGCATTGCATCGTAAATTACGCTTGTGCCGAAAAGGTGCAGGGTCTTCTGGTAAAATGGGGTTTCTATGGATGGCGTAGAGGGCACTGTAATTATAACCCCCTGCGCATTATGGAGTTCCCTGTATACTCTGACGTACGACTGTGGCACATTCACAGGGCTCCAGATACCAGTTAGGGACTGGACAAAAAAAGCCCCTGATATTAAAACGAGTGTAGCTATTATGACAGGCAAAACAATTTTAACCACTGCCCTGACAGCTTTTCTGCCTGGGAGCTTAAATGAGGCAATGGCCATGCCAAACCAAAGCCCGATTACCGGATCGTACTCAAACGGATCAATGTGGTTAAGTATGGACATGTGGAGGTAATTAAATGCTGAATAAATTCCCAGGTAATTGTAGGAGTAGCTGAGCAGGCCGGCAAAGGCAATCAAAAAAAACAGTGGAAGGAACCTTTTGCCAGAAACCAAATTCCATATTAAGATTACGGCAAGCACGACAAGCAAAATGCTATATGCTGAAAATATGCTGTGAGGTAGATACTGATACTGGTACTGTTCCCACGGATACACTGCCTGGGATATTAGATCCTGAACTAAGCTGAACCCAGGCGTAAGTGACGCATAAACGGTCCTGTCAAGCGAACTGACTATGCCCTGGCTGTATATGAATGCACTTAAATGGGTAACCACAATGACCAGAACCAGAAAAGCCCCTGAAAGCAATCCCTTTATGAACTTGGGTAAAATGCGCGATTCAACCAGAAAGTACAGTTCAATTGCAAAAAGGCTGAAAACCAAAGACGGTATGGCCGGTCCGTAGACGTTTGAAAGGGCAACGGGAACGCCTGCTGCAAGCAGGTAAGCCAATTTACCTGAAATTCTGAACTTATAATAAAGCCCCATTGTAAGTGGGAGGAACCATATGTACAGCCCAAAGGGGCTGTCTATTACTACATTTAGCAGGCCTATGAACAGCAGGGCAAAAGCAGAACCAGCAAAGGCCATCAGTTTTGTGGAAAACTGGCTGAAAAAGTAGTACGTGCCCAGAGTGTATACTAACAAAACCGTAAAGGCCAGAGCGTTGTATGCGTAAGACCTGAATATAAATAGGAATATTGCAGTTAAAACGCTGAATGCCGGGGAAAGCTGGACCCCGAATGCATTCACCGTCAATGATGTTCCAGTGAGCACCTGCGGGATCATATAAGAAGGGTTGATAAATGACGGTATTGTGCTGAAGTCGTGCATGGCAATATATCCATTAAGCAGGAGCTCATAGAACAGCAAAAGGTCCAATGCCACAAGCCAGACCCATGGCCTGCCTGTTGCTTTCACAGGTGAACTTGGAAATTTAATTATATAAACATTGACTAGAGGTTTTATCCATAAATTATGAAATTTAAGCACAGGATAAGGTAATGCCGGCTTTTTCGCTTAACCTGTGCTGCCTTTGCTGTTATTTTGTGTATTTTTCTGG
>JBMFVR010000197.1:0-2161 GCA_049965895.1 Nitrososphaeria archaeon
CAACTACCTATTAAAATCTGGTCATCTTTCATTTTTATTATCCTGTTTCTAATGGTTCCTTTGCTTACACCAAGCGCCTTGGCTAGCTGGTCTATAGAGTAATCGGGGTTATCATTTAGCGCATTTATTATCTTAATATCAAGCTCATCTACCATATCAACGGTATACATAAATCAACCTAAAAAACTTTATTAAAATATTCCTTTAAATTATATTCTGTTTTAAATAAAATGATTTTATGAATTTAAAAAATAGAAAATAGAGTAATATTTTTATACTGAATATAATATTCTATAATCATGGAAACAAATAAATTAGAAGTAGGAGAGCAGGCGCCAAATTTTACTGCAAAAGCGTTTTTCCCTATAGAGAAGAAGATCAAACAAATCTCATTAAGCGATTATAAAGGAAAATGGGTTGTCTTGACATTTCACCCGGGTGACTTTACATTTGTATGCGCAACTGACCTTGAGGCATTTCAGGGGTCATATGATAAGTTCAAGGCGTTAAATGCAGAAGTTTTCGCTATAAGTGAAGATTCAATCTATTCTCATAAAGTTTGGTGGGAAACGAGCCCAAGAGTTAAAAAAGTAACATACCCTCTTGTTGAGGACATGACAAAACAGATTGCTAGTACCTACGGCTTTTTAAATGAAAAAACCGGAATGACAAAAAGAGGAACAGTAATAATAGATCCAGATGGAGTAGTACAGTATATATCAGTATTTAATGATAGGCTGGGGAAGGACGTTAGACACGTTTTAAACGCGCTAAAGGGATTAAAATACATTTATGAGCATCCAGCAAGTGCCACTGAATTTGATATCATACCAGCCAATTGGGAAGAGGGGCAGAATATAATAACAATCAGGGTTCCAGACGACATAGGGAAACTCTAAAGAGAATTAAAGGTTTAAATTTTTATTTTTTATACCTTAATTTGATGAAAAATTTAGAAACTGTGGAAGATATAATATTAAAAAATGGGCAAACCCCCTCAAATATACTTAATAAGATGCTCAACTCTGGAGGGTTTTCTGGCAGGGAACTGGCTGAAGCATCCGTCATGTTAAATGACATAGTTAATAGCTCAAAAGGAAGAATACTTACATTTCCAGCAGACATAATTGCAACCGGAAACCGAGGTATAATTGTACAGTTATTAAAGGAAAAGAAATTTGATCTTGTTATAACTACATGCGGTGCGCTGGATCATGATATTGCAAGAACTTATGGAAAATACTATCGCGGAACATATTTTGATGATGACGCTAAGTTGCTTAAAATGGGCTTTCATAGATTAGGCAATGTGCTTGTGCCTGTAAAGAATTATGGTGAGCAAATAGAAAACAAGATGCAGGATTTTTTAAAAACAAAATATGATTCGACAGAAACCAGAATACCCACCTATCAGTTAGCTTGGGATCTTGGTGAGTATATTAATAATGAAAGCTCAATGCTATACTGGGCATATAAGAATAAAATACCGATAATTGTGCCAGGTATAACTGATGGCGCTGTAGGTTACCAGCTATGGTTATACGCGCAGTCGCATAAAAATTTCATTATAGATGTCCTAAAGGATGAAACATTGATGTCAGATTTTGTATATACAAAGAAAACCCTTGGAGCATTGATTATTGGGGGCGGGATTTCCAAGCATCACGCTATATGGTGGTCTCAGTTTATAAATGGGCTTGATACTGCAGTTTATCTTACATCTGCATATGAGTATGACGGTAGCCTAAGCGGAGCACTTACCAGAGAGGCCGTATCATGGGGTAAAATAAAGCCGAAGGGCAAGCATATTACAGTTCACGTGGACGCTACAATTGCATTACCATTTATAGTTCATGCCGTGCTTTTTAAATGAATATCGGCTGCCATTGGCACGCTTTAATAATTAGCGCTTTGAATATTTTAGCTTCCTTTCTATGAGCGTGAATTGCATTAAATTCCTTTATTTACTGAATCCTCACCGCCCGGACAGAAGGAACAGTAGTTCACTAAAGGCGGTTCAGTTAGTGGTTAACCAGATTAATCCTCACGGCAAGTAGTTTCCTGCTAGCTACATCGATAGACAACTGGCTGTGACCCATACCATTATCCGCAAGGGTCACATTTATCGCCTTTCTCGATGAGAACAAACCTTCTCATCCTT
>JBMFVR010000198.1:0-2144 GCA_049965895.1 Nitrososphaeria archaeon
CATTTGCCTCAATGAAAACCCTTGTGAGCAAGGTGACCGCATCAAGGTGGTTCTTCAGCACCTTAGCCTCTTTACGGTCATCCCTTTGTGCCTTGTTTTCTTTCTGCAATTCTCTCGTTTTTGCTCAGCATTACATGATTTATGAGAAAATAATCTTATAAGCATAACTGTGATCCGCTAAAAGCGATGGCTTTATTTATAATTCAGTAAGCCTTTGCATGCAAAAAGTTGAATGGAAACAGAACGGACAGTTGGGACAGAATCAATGCAGGGTTGCACTGTCAGAAAGAACCTTCATGTGGCCAGAGGGGCTGGAGTGATATTGCAGCAGCGTGCTCTTGTATGAATGGATATGGGAAACATCATAAGAGAATGTCACAAGCTGACTTTTAAGCAGAACAAATATTTTGCCTCATGTTCCCTGCATTCATTTTAATCATTGCGCTGGGCTATTACCTGCTTTACCGCTCCGACCCGCTCAGGGCATTTCACCCGTGCAGGCGTTCATCGTGGAACTCGGTACTGGGCGCCCTTGGAATAAATTACACGGTTCATGAGGAGGGCAGAAAAGTGTGGTTTGCTGTATGCATTGCAGGTTCAGTTCTTGTAGTTCTAGGCATTTTCTCTCCTTCTTTCCGCGACGGCATTCTAATGCAGTTCCTCGGCTCAATTGCGCTCATAATGGCAATGCCCCTCTTCCTGGGCCTGCCAGCCAACACCTCACGTGAGACCGTTCTCCCGTACCCCAGGCGCGCAAATTCATGCCTGCCAGAAATAAGGCACGCCCTGCCCGTAAATCCAGCCCCGGCCAGCCCATCCTTCAGCATGTTCTACTACGGGCTGAAGGACGCTCACATCATGTCCATTCCCGTTGCCGAAGTTCCCCTAGTAGACCAGTTCATCACATACCTGGAAGCCTCACAGAGACACGCTTTCATTCAGATACACTTCAGAGGCGCCAACCCCCAGAAGTATCTAGAATATTTGAAGTGGAAGTTACTTCATGACAGGGAACTTGCAACAGTTTCTCCGTTGTGGCTTTCAACGATAGAAGACAGGGTGAAAAGGATCAACATGCTCCTTGCTTCTCATACATATGAAGTCTCAGTGTTCGGGATAATCGAGGGCGACCCCTACGAAATGCAAGCAACTGCGTCGGATGAGATAGACCACATAGCCCCGTTCGAAACGCTCAACCCGGCTGTCTTTTACTGGCTAGTGAAGCACGATAGACCACCCTTCCGGCCCCCGAACTATTTTGGACACCGCGTTGAGCCCCCGTTCTTTTACGCAACCACAACCACGCTTTCGAGCTTCGTCTCGATACCCGCGCATGGAAGAACGCTTGAATTCGCTGGCGAAAAGCTAGAAGTTATAAACCCGTGGGGCGTTAGGGAGGAAGCCCCGGGAATGATTCAGGAGGCCACACGCTTCCCCAGATACGCAGAGAAAGTGGTCAGCATGCCAATTGAAGGCGCGATAGACGTTTACTCTGACGGGGAGAGGGTTCGCATCTTTGTGAGCGATTACGCTGCAAAATTTTACAGACAGAACGGCGTCGTTCTAGAACCAAACACCCCGGCGTTCGACGAATGGTTCAGGCGCTGAAACTTGGAGCTCTGTTCACCGGTTCATGCTGAGCTTTTGAGATTCTCACACTGAAGCTTCCCACGCCTGGGTTTATGATGTATTTCAATAATGCACAGATCACTGACAGATTCTGCATTCAAGCACATATGTGAACTACGCCCAGCTAAAGCTTCCCGCTTCATCGACGAGGCCATGTGCGGAATTCAGCATAACTGTGGTGGTCTCATCATCCATAGCATTAAGGTTGTACCCAGGGTCATAGCATCGTTGTCAATTCCTGAGTTCAAATTAATCCGCAGAACTTGCACTCTGACTTAGAGGAATCTTGTTAAGCTTGTGGCAATTGGAGCATTCCTGCGTTGATGCTTGTCTATTTCATACGTATTTTTGTGCCTGCCTAACAGTATTTTGAGTTTGGCTATGCCAGTGTTCTGCACTTTCCTGCCGAACCGCTATGACCACGCTGTCATCCTGACAAGGTAGAATGTGTTGACAAGGTAGGAGCCAACCTTATCCATCCTTTCATTTGTCAGATGCTCCCTTTGCAGTTGTAG
>JBMFVR010000199.1:0-2120 GCA_049965895.1 Nitrososphaeria archaeon
GCGCCAATAATCAGTTAAGTTTTGCCATGTTTAGCTAATTATTGGATGGTTTCATTAAAACCAAAATATTAATAACGCTATGATACATAATTATGAATTAATGACCAAATGGAAGGATTTAAGGGACTGGATCAAAATTGCGCAAAATATAGGGGAATTAAAAGAAATTGAAGGTGCAGACCCAAATTTGGAAATTTCATATATTTCCCAATTAAACGCAAAAAAATTGGGCCCGGCATTGCTTTTTAAAAATATTAAAGGGTTTGAGAAGTCAAGATTTAGAGTGCTTACTAACGCTGTTAATAATTTAAAACTTTTTAATCTAACCTTCGGGTTAGATGAAAATTTAGATTTTAAAGAAGTGATGGGTTATTTAAGGAATAACATTAAAAATTGGGAAACATACAGCAAAAATTATAAAATTGATTTTGTATCAGATAGCCCAATTTTGGAAAACGTTGAAGAAAATGAAAAATTAAATTTATTAAAGTTCCCTGTTCCAATTTGGCACGAGGGGGACGGCGGACCTTATATTGGCACTGGTGTAGGCGTTATAACAAAAGACCCTGATACGGGTTGGATAAACGTGGGGACTTACAGGGCCCAGCTGTTTGATAAAAAAACAGTTGGTATAAATATGGAAAGGGGCAAGCACGGGCGCTTGCATATGGAAAAATACTTCAGTAAAGGCGAGCCGATGCCTATTGTCATGGTTTTTGGCCCTGATCCTCTTCTGTATGTATTGGCAGGAAGCGAAGTACCTTTTGGTGTTTCAGAATTAGATTATGAAGGTGCTATTATGGGTGAATCTGTTAAAGCTATACAGGGGAAAGTTACATCATTGCCCATACCGGCCAATTCCGAAATAGCTGTAGAAGGCTTCGTGTACCCCAATAAAACAAAATCTGAAGGCCCACATTGTGAGTGGCTAGGATACTATGCTAGTGGTGCCCAAGAAAAACCGTATGTTGACGTAAAGGCGTTATATTATAGAAATGACGCTATTTTACTCGGCTCACCCACTTCAAAGGGCTCATATAATAATCATGCTTTCTGGCGCAGTATCTGGAAGTCAGCCCTTATTTGGGGTGATTTGGATAAACTTGGAGTGCCGGGAGTGGAAGGAGTTTATGCGCCTACCTTTGGAGTAGGCCGGCAATTTGTCGTTGTTTCAATTAAACAGCTGTATCCGGGGCACGCAACAGAAGTTGGATATCTGGCTTCACAGGTGAGGAGTGCCGCGTACATGGGCAAATGGGTTGTGGTTGTGGATGAAGATGTTGACCCCTATGATATAGATGATGTCCTGTGGGCTATTTGCGTAAGGGCTGATCCAGCTGAAGTTGCCATAGTAAAAAAGGCCTGGGCAGACGGAACAGACCCATTAAGGCCTAAAGATATTCCACCACAGTATTGGGCTAATAATAGAGGAATAATATTTGCTACAGTACCTTATGAAAGGAAAGATACTTTCCCAACATTTTGTGCTCCAAACAAAGATAAAATAGAGGAAACATATAAAAAATGGGCTGGAATGTTCAGCAATAGATGGTAGGCATATAGCGTTACTTGGGGCCATGGAAAAACCTGCCTATATTTTGGTGCATGATGATAAGAACAAGATTCTCTCTGCACCTGCCATTCTTCAGGGCAGCTAAAATTGGCAAAGCATCTTATATGCCATGCTATTTATGTTACCTGCCCAATTTTTTTAAATCGATATCCTTCTTGTACCTCCTAAAAGGTTATTCTCCCATTCTTATAATAGCTGTTCTTAGTACATACAAAATTTAACTTCAAAAATTTGAAAATGATTATATTGGCTGTCGCGGTTCATACATTTACTGGTAACGGTATAATTTAATCATACATTTTTGACAATCGCACCAAAAAATTGCATCATATCGATTCAATAAGCTGTATAGCGCATATAGCTGTATTGATCAGAGGCTTTAGAAGAAAGGCGTAAGATCGCCATAAATTTGATCACAACAAAGAAAATGACTCAGAAGGAAGTCGCTGAAGCAGTAGGAGTTACGCAGAGCGCAGTGAGCAGGTGGTGGGCAAAGTACAGGAAAAACGGTATGAATGGATTAAAACGAACAAAGCATACAGGAAGG
>JBMFVR010000200.1:0-2087 GCA_049965895.1 Nitrososphaeria archaeon
AACAAACCCATTTTTCCGCGCCAATAATCAATCAAGCCTTGCCATGTTTAGCTAATTATTGGATGGTCTCGTCTTCACCTCAAGGTTCATTATTTTGGGAAATTTCAATATACCATTCTCTATCCTGCACTGCTGGTTCGTGAAGATGAGCATGAATTCCCCGTCCTTCTCCTTGTATCTTGGTGGCTTGGGCATTCCTGTGAACTTCTTCGGGTCCTTCCTGTATTCCCTAATGGCCTTAAAGTAGGAGGTCCATGCCTGTATCACCTTCTTGATGGTCCACTGCGCTGTCTGTGCCGGCAATTTATGGTAATTGTCCTGGTCATCAGACTGGAACTGCTTTACAAGCGAATAATAATTGCTCATTTTTTCATGATTGAAGAACTGCTGCCTCAAAATATAGTTTGTTTGGTTGTACAGGTTCTTTGATATATGGCACAGATTTGAAATTGTGTTATTTTCCCTGATATAGACCTGTTCAGTCCTGGTTACCCTCATGTTCAATTTACATTATTAATAACATCATTAGTGCATACTATAATATAAATGTACCTTTTTTATTGACTATATTTTAAATAAAAAAATTTATGAACTAGACTAATTTAGATACCCTTCCAGAAACCTTTTTTATTAAGCTTAAAACTAGCCTCTCATCTTTCTCTGACGTCAATCCAAATTTCATATCCCTATTCAACAATGCCAGCTTGTCATCAGGTAATTGTGATAGTTTATGGTAAAAGTAAGCGCTTGCCTCAATTTGCCTATTATTTAAAGTAAATATGTTTATTTTTTCAGAAAACACATATGAATCGACTGGGCCGAGTTCCTTTGACAGCATGTCTGACCTTGCTTTAAGCAATGATCCTAGGTTTTCATCAAGCCCTGCAGCTTCAATAATCAATGACGCTTCTGGGTTGCTTAACCCAGATACCTGCTTGAAAATATGAGAAGAAGCTGGTTCAGTTTTTTCAGTGAGCAGCAATGCCTCAGCCGTGTTCATTACCGATGCTTTAAGGAACGAATTTCCGCCATTCTTTGACAGCAGGTAGTGATTCATGGCATTTTTTAACATCTTTAATGCCTTTTTTCTGTAATATTTTACCTGGTTATCTTCAACAACATACTGGTAATCAAAATTAACACCATATATTAATACTGTATTTGATTTAAGAAACTCCTTTTGAGAATTTATAGGTATAATTATCGTCTTTTTCCCATAAAGCATAGTTTTTGTCAGTCCAGTTCCTGGATAGACTGCAACATCATAATAGCATGAACTATCACCCAAGCCCAGCGCCCTGCAACCAACAAGAAGCAATGTTCTATCCCTGTAGATGTTTCCAAGATCCTTTAATGTTCCGTCGTTTAGCATATCTCTATTAATTGGTGATTGGTTTATTTAAAATATACTTACATAATTAGGTATTTTTCTGCAAATTGATTCTTGATATCTTTATTATTCTGAATTAGATCAAAACTTGCTGATTTTATGATATATTTGCCGCTTAACAGCTTTTTAATGGCAATTTCTGTAAAAAACCGCACTGCATAACTAGGCAAACAACATATAACGCTAATATAAATCACATTGTATTCTGGTGAACTACACCTAGGTAAAGCTGAGCGCTTCCCGCTTCATAGATGAGGCCACATGCGGAATTCAGCATAACTGTGGTGGTCCCATCATCCGTAGCATTAAGGTTGTACCAAGGGCCATATGACCTTTTGTCAACCTACATACTCGGGGAAATTTTGTTACGCATGTGATAGTTGGAACACTCCTGTGATGCATGCCATGTATTTTTGTACCTGCTCGACATTGTTTTCAGTTTGGCTATTCTGTACCTTCTTGACCCTATCTTCTTTCTGCTCAACTTCCTCTGCAATTCCTTCAATTTTTCCGAGGGCTGTATCTGGTACTCCACTCTTACGCCGTTTGATAATGTTATTTGAGTTTTGATGCCAAGGTCCATGCCGACGTGCATTGGCAGCAGTTGCTTTTCTATTTGTTGAATGTACACTGTTATATGAAGGTGATAATCATTGTGCCTGTTAATCAGCTACGCATTTGCTATTTCTGCATCTTG
>JBMFVR010000201.1:0-2021 GCA_049965895.1 Nitrososphaeria archaeon
CTCTTGATGACCCTATTCCGAAATTTCTCAGGCCTACTAGCACGGTACCATCCCTGAATTTGGGATTATTTAACAAAAATTCTGAGTTTTCATTGCCTTTTTGGTCGTATCTCCACCTGTAAAACAGGTACCTGCCCAATCCCTTTTTTTCTAAAAGCTTTAGAAATTCGGCGGGGATTAACTGGTCTGTATCAACATTGTCCAGTAGGAGCGGGACTGCTTTTCCTGCATATTGCTTTACTGCCATTTCTAGTTCATCTCACTTACATCTACAAAATGACCGTATACTGCTGCGGCAGCTGCCATGGACGGACTTACAAGGTGGGTTCTGCCCCCTACACCTTGACGGTTTTCAAAGTTTCTGTTCGATGTGGAAGCTCCATGTTGTCCTGGGCGCAGTGCGTCGCCGTTCATTGCAATGCACATGCTGCATCCTGCATGCCTCCATTCAAATCCAGCTTCTATGAATATATTATGAATGCCCATCCTTTCTGCCTGCCTTTTTACCCACTCCGACCCCGGAACAGCCAAGGCCTTTACGCCGTCCTTGACCCTTTTACCCTTTATTACCTTTGCAGCTTCTGCTAAATCAGTTATCCTCGCGTTTGTGCATGATCCTATAAAAACCACATCTACGTTTATATCTTGAATTTTGGTGCCAGGCTTTAGCCCCATATAAACCAGTGCCTTTTCCACTTCCTCCCTTTTGTTTTTATCGCTGAATTCATCCGGGCTTGGCACGTATCCATCTATTTGGCTGGCCATTGACGGGTTTGTGCCCCATGTGACCATTGGTTTTAACCCGGAGACATCCAACCTCATTTCCTTATCATATTTTGCATTTGGATCAGTCTTTAGCTTGTTCCACGCCTGTACCGCTTCTTCAAATTCTTCCCCCTTGGGTGCAAACGGCCTGCCCTTAACATAATCATATACTTTCTGGTCAGGGGCAATTATGGCAGTGCGTGCTCCAGCTTCAATTGACATGTTGCAGAGCGTCATTCTTCCTTCTACGTCCATGTCAGCTATTGCAGTTCCATCATATTCAATTATGTGGCCCAATGCACCTCCGGTTCCTATTTTGCTGATAAGGTAAAGAGCTAAATCCTTTGCAGTAACGCCGCCCCTGAGCCTTCCATCCATGCGAACCCGGAACTGCCTTGGCTTTTTCAGCCATAACGTTTGCGTGACAAAAACATGTTCAACTTCACTCGTGCCTATACCGAATGATAGTGCCCCAAGAGCTCCATGCGTGCTTGTATGGCTGTCACCTGCTGCAACTGTCGCCATGGGAATTGTAAGCCCAAGTTCAGGCCCTATTACATGTATTATCCCCTGATAAGGGCTGTAAAAGTCAAGAAGCGGGACATTGAAAAACTTGCTGTTTTCCCACAGGGCATCCATTTCCTTTTTTGATAGCGGTTCCATTGTCGGCTTTTCTTTTGAATTGGTTGGAACGTTATGATCCATTACTGCCAGAGTGAGGTCTGGCCTCCTGACATTATATCCCTTTGCTCTCATATCGCTAAATGCAACAGGGGATGTAACTTCGTGGGTGTAATGCCTATCAATATATAGCAGTGACCTGCCGTCATCGTCTGTGGTCACCTGATGAAAATTCCATATTTTATCAACTATAGTGCTGCTCATCGTAACTGGTGATAATAAAGTAGTATAAAAAATTTGCTAAAATTGTAAAAAAACGAAAAAACATGTGCGGATTAAGTACCTCGATAATCTTATTGCACGCTCTATTAATGGCAAAAACATTTCCGGTTTATTATTTAATGACAAATTTTGGGAAATATCAAACACCCATGTCAATTTGTTTCGTGTTAATTTTTTCCTAAAAGTAATCTTAGCGGAAAAACTAAAACGTTTTAATATTCTTAATTAACATTTGAACAGTAATGGGATCATTGCTATTATTGTCAGCTTTATTCGAAATTATAGGTCTAGCTATCTTTTCTTTTATATTGGTTTCCGGTATAGAACTGTTTGCTAATATACTTAATGTAAAG
>JBMFVR010000202.1:0-1994 GCA_049965895.1 Nitrososphaeria archaeon
ATCCAAGGAGTTTAAGCATCAAGCAGATGATAACTCCTGAAGGTGTACGTTAACATGGTTAACGGAAACCATAACCTGAAAATGCGATTATGGCACCATAAAGGTGGCATGTGCGCGTCAGCCTGGAGCGCTTATTTTTCCCAGATCGCAGCAACGGTGGTTGGCCCGTCTATGTACAGGTACAGCGCCCTGCCCACCCCCTCCTCCGTTCCGTTGACGTACCACCTTGCTACCTGCTGTGAATAAATGACCCAGTATTCGCCGGATGGAACATAGTAGAGGCCGCCGGGCTTTGAAAGCTCAACGCCTACCCCGATTGTGCTGACAGGGACCAGCGAGGTTGTGGAGTTTGCCATGAACAGTGCACCGTAGTTTGTGAGAACGCCGGAGTATGGGTTCTGCGTCGCAAATTCAAGACACTCCCCTGTTCCGAGAGAAACGCCCGCTTGGGAGAACGAAAGCCCGCCGTCCTGTTCCGTAACCAAGTCCTCGATGATGACCGGGATTCCGTAGTTGCAGACAACGATCCCGCCCAGCCCCCTCGGAGGCAAGGCCTGAACGTACCTCACGGATATGTTTTCCTTGTTGAACTGACCCTGATGCTCAAGAGCCTGATGATATTCGTCGGTCAGGGCAAAATAATAGCTTTCAACGAGCATGATGGAGAACATCGAAATGAACACAACTACAATAAAGAACAGCGCTCCTATAACGTCCGCAACTGCCCTCTTTCTCATGCCTTAAAGTAGCCCATACATTAAAAACCAAAAAAATAATTAAATTTGCGATAGGCAGTAGCTGTCAGGGCCTTTTCACGCGAATTATTGCGTCGTCCTTTGTGAAATATGTGTAACCGTCAAACTCGAAAGAACTCGGCAGCTGGGAAGTCACTGAACGGTCTGTCCTTGCAACCTCGCTCTTGCCGTTCTTTGCTGGCTTGAACTCCAGCGAGGAAACGAGCCCCCTTAGGTTAGCTGGGTGAGCTGCTTTCTGAGACCTCCTGTACTCGAGAAACACCGTGATCCTTTCCTCCGGGGAAGCCTTGGGCAACTTTGCCCTGATCTCTTTCATGAGTTTCACCATTTCATCCAAACTTTCGTTCATCCTAAAAGAAAATCGGCCCCCTGTTTAAAAGGAGGCTGAGGGAAGCTCGCGGCTTTGGCGTAATATAATGTTAAATATATTTAGCTGCTGATATAATCTTCATGAGCATATCGGTCGAACTAATACCGTCATGCTTATTAATTACTAAAGAGTAGAAAAAATTATGACAAAGCAGGGCAATGTCTATACAGTCATTCTTCGAGAAGCCGAGGAAGGGGGTTATATAGCAAAATGCGTGGAGCTTCCTGTAGTCACTGAAGGAGAAACCAGGGATGAAGCCCTGAAAAATGCGAAGGAAGCCATTGAACTGTACATTGAGGAGAAATTTAGCCTTTATTTAAACAGCGGAGAAAGAGAAGAGATCTTTGTCAGCACTCCCAGTGCTCTCATGGCGTGAAGTTATTAAAGCACTTTCAAAAGCAGGGTTTCAGACAAGCAGACAGAAAGGCAGTCACATAGTTTTAAGGAGGAATGAAATAATTGTAGTTGTGCCAAAACATGACCAAATCAAAAGGGGAACGCTTATGGAAATCATGGCTCAGGCTGAACTTACCAGGGAAGAGTTTTTGGCATTGATTTGATTTCATTTTTCCCACAGTTCCTATACCAACTATCAAAAACCAGTGAACTACACCCAGGTAAAGCCGAGCGCTTCATCGACGAGGCCATGTGCGGAATACTTTTGAGGTATTCCAGCATGGCTGTGGTGGTCTCATCGTCCATAGCATTAAGGTTGTACCCAGGGCCTTTTGTCAATTCCTGAGTTCAAATTAATCCGCAGTATTTGCAGACGTACACTCTCTGACTGAGAGGGATTTTGTTCAGATTGTGGCAATTGGAACATTCCTGCGTTGATGCATAGTATTTGTCAATTTCGTAGGTGTTTTTGT
>JBMFVR010000203.1:0-1932 GCA_049965895.1 Nitrososphaeria archaeon
GCGTTCTTTTTACCCTCCATGGCTCATGGTACGTTATATTCCACAAAATTTTTGAAGCCTGCAGGGGGTCTCCGTAAAGCTTGCCTGCTACAATGCCTGTAATGCCTACATCTAGGTAGGAAATTGGCAAAAACTCAGATAGAAGGATTTCAAGCTCATGTTTAAGTTCGTTTTCAAGGTTCCTGTAGGTTGTGGTTACAAAATTGAATGTTTCCTCGGAGTTCAAACCTTCAACGACTCAAATATTTTGTTGAACCCGCTTTCTATTGTTTCCATCGAAGTTGCATAAGATATCCTTACAAAGGTTGAATATTTTTCTCCAAAGGCAGCCCCAGAAGTTGTGCTTACATGTGCATTTTCAAGGAGATACGAGGCTGGGTCGATCCCCCTAGCAATGTACTTTCCAAAGTCAATGAAGAAGTAAAAAGCCCCGGAAGGAACCGCAAAGTCGATTTTCTTCTGATCTAACATGGAAATTATTTTGCTCCTCCTTCTACTGAACTCGTTCACCATTGATTTGACATCCTCCTCACACTCGTTTAAGGCTGTTACTGCTGCTATCTGCGCAAATGTAACAGGGGATGTGGCGGTGTGTCCCTGTATCTTGGCCATCTGCTTTACGACGTCCTTTGACGCAAGTGTATAACCCAACCTCCAGCCTGTCATGGCATAGGCCTTACTGAAACCATTCAAGAGAATAAGGCCGTCATCTATTCCCATTACATCTAGGAAAGATGCAAATTCAGTACCATAAACCATTCTGTCATATATTTCATCGCTGATTATCCAGAGTCCATGGTCATGAGCTATCTCCGAAATCCCCTTTAGTACAGGCTTAGGGTACACTGCACCGGTAGGATTGTTTGGGGAATTCACCAGTATTGCCCTTGTTTTATGGCTTATATTTCTTTCAATTTCGTTTAGATCCGGAATAAAGTGTTCGCCGGCATTAACCTCTATAGGCACCCCGCCCACTAGCTTAACTATCTGCTTATAACTTGGCCATGCGGGATTGATGATTATTACCTCCTCACCAGGGTTCAAAACTGAAAAGAGCGCATAATATATGCCCTGTTTTGATCCTGGTGTTGCAATTACGTTTTCCGGGTTTATTTTATATTTGGAAGAAACTGCCTGCCTGAACTGCAAAACACCAAGGGATGGAGCATAGTGTGTCATTCCATTATTCATAGCAGAATAGGCCGCTTCAATTATCTTTTTTGGGGTTTTGAAATCTGGTTCCCCCACATCAAGCTTGTACACTTTTATTCCCTTGGAAATCATTTCGTTTGCCTTCTCTGAGGCCTTTAAAGTGGCAGATTCTTCAAGTTCAAACAACCTTTCAGGAGGTTTGTATTCCATTTTTACTGAGGTTTCCTGACACTCATTTAAAAACTTTTTAGGTTGATGTCTGCTATATTGCGATAGTGATAAAATTTGAAGGAAGCTATTTATGAAATGCCAGGAAGTTCGGATGTAATAAGAATAAGGGAAACAGACGAACCAAAGGCAAATGAAGGTGAGGTTACAGTAAATGCTGAATTTGGTTCTGTAAACCACGTAGATATTTGGGGTAGGATGGACTACCCATGGCACAAGTTTCCCCGAAGGTTCGGGTCAGACCTTTCTGGAACCATTTATGATACAGGGTCATCAGAGGAGCTAAGAAAGGGTGATAGGGTCTTACTGTACCCGATCAAGTTCTGCGGTAATTGTGAAATGTGTCTGTCTGGCAATGAAAACAGCTGCAGGACAAGGGCGCTTTACGGCGACCATGCTCCAGGCTTCTTTGCACAGCATGTAAATGTACCTGAAAGGAATGTCATAAAGCTACCTGAGAATGTTTCGCTTGAAACAGCTGCAGCGCTTCCAGTAGCATATACCACCGCCTGGCATGGTCTTGTTAAGCGGGCTGGGCTCAAGCCTGGCATG
>JBMFVR010000204.1:0-1902 GCA_049965895.1 Nitrososphaeria archaeon
CACCCCCTCGTGGTTCACTATTGCTGAAAACAGCTCTATTAAAGCATCCCAGTTAGGGTTCATCCTTCGGTGATCCTCAAGCTTGTACAGAAATATGTCTTCACTTTGAGCCCAGACGCTGGTTACACCGTGCTTTACATTCACGTCTATGTTTTTCATTATGTGGTCAATTGGCAGGTTCCTTGCACTTCTCAAATTGGGTGCACAATATTCACAGTTTCTCCCGCAACCTCTGTTCATTTCTAGCAAGCCGTGCATGGTGGCGCCCTGTATATTGGGAATCTGTGAGATTTCTGGATAGCCCCTTACCTTTATTATCCTTTCGGCAGATCCTTGCACTATATCTTCAATAATCTGAGGCAGCACATGCTCCGTTTCACCCACAACAAGGTGGTCAATGCCAAGCTCATCCATTGATGAGGGCCTTGTTTCAATCTGCCATGCCCCAGGACCCCCAACCACTATCTTGAATTTTTTGCCCGATCTCCTAATCCTGTTGAGTTCCCTTAACAGCTCATAAAAGTAAAACTTGGTATAACCTGTCTGGCGGCCTGCATTTGTGAACATCATTGTTACAGGACCTAGACCGAGAGGGTCCATGGTTGAAATTCCTACCACACGCGTTTCACTATCGATATAATTTGTTATATTCTTTGGTGATGAAACCAATACATTTTCCCTGCCTATTGAATTTACAAGAACTGATTCAACCAATCTTAAATCATATGGGGCCTTTACTGGGACATCATTCTCCGTTAAAGTGTATGGCGCTAGAAAATCAAATATGAACTTTGGTAGTCTCTCTGCAGGTGCACATCCAAGAAATTGAAGTAAAGGTATATTTCTGTACTCACTGAACAGTGTCCTGTCAGCAGTGAGTGTGACCCTGTATTGCATGACTATAAATAAAAATTAGCCCTATAAAAAACCTTTACTTAATTATCACATCTTTTTTGGCTTTATAATTACCCTCTTGCCAATTTCCCTTTCGAGCCTGTCAATGTTTTCACCATTTTTACCGATGAGCCTGCCAATGGAATCCCTACTAGCTCTAATTATAACACTTTTCTTACCAACCTCGACTATGGCATCCCTGTCATACTGAGCTACCAGTTCTTCGATTCTTTCGTTTCTACCATTTATTGGTACAACTACCCTTTCATCGCCGTACATGTATATTTCATACTCTAACTTTTTGGTTTCAAAGTTCCTGACTTCAACTACCGGCCTGGCAAGGTCATCTGAAGTCATGCCAGCTGGAACCCTCACAGATAGGCCAAGCTCGTAGACCGACCTAATTTCCCCGTTCATAAC
The DNA here is from genome assembly GCA_049965895.1 of Nitrososphaeria archaeon. Lineage (GTDB taxonomy): Archaea > Thermoproteota > Nitrososphaeria > Conexivisphaerales > UBA164 > KM4347-05. The sequence goes on from JBMFVR010000204.1 coordinate 1,315, forward strand.
AAATATGACCGTATCAACTATCCTTGGTGTTATCCCAATGTCTATGCGCTCAATCAACCTCTGAACTGCATCGATGGGGCTGCTAGAATGAACAACGCCAACCATTCCAACACCAGCAAGCCTCATATCAGCGTAAACCATAAAGTCATTTGTCTTTCTTACTTCATCAAATATTGTATAATCTGGCCTTACAAGCAGAAGTATCTCAGCGGTTTTTTCGAAGTCGCCTTCTAGAGGAGCATACTGCGTTATTTCCGGTCCCACCTGAAGGTCCCGTGGCGATTCGAATGTCTTAACCACCTTACCCATTTTCATATAGAACTCTGCAAGAGAAGCTGCAAGGGTTGATTTACCGGAACCTGGTGGTCCTGATATTATTATTCCTTCAGCTTTTTCAAGCCTATTTCTGAGTGCGTCAGATACATGGTAATCGTCCAGTGTCAGCTTTACAAGAGGCCTTACTAGGGTTATTTCTAAACCGTCTGAAAACGGTGGGCGGGCAATTGTTATCCTGTAATTCCCCATCTGTATGACAGTTGCTCCACCCATTTTCATTTCAATAAAAGAGTTCTCAGTAGACCTAGCCCT
>JBMFVR010000205.1:0-1857 GCA_049965895.1 Nitrososphaeria archaeon
AGGATTACCGTAAACGGCGCCGAATTTGAAATTGAAGAAATAAAACAGTTCAGGTTAAAATTATCCAGAATTTTCACGACTTCAAGCCCAATTGTGCTTTATAAGAATAATTTAACAAATGAATATTTCTCGTTTAAAAGAGATGGGGCGCTTGATTTCTTCATTAACCGGCTTAAGGAAAACGCATTAAAGAAGTACCGGGCATACTATAATGAGGACATAGAATTTGAAGAGAACATCTTTGACAGGCTTGTATTCAGAAAGGAAGTAGCTGTAAACATTTATAAGAACGGTGTCAGGTTTATTATCATAGGCAGCATGTGGAAAATGATTGAAAAATTTAATATCGACCCCGCATACAAAAAATTTTACAGCTTTCTGATGGACTGTGGACTGGGCGAAAAGAACAGCCTGGGCTTTGGATTTATAAATCCGGTGAAATTTAAATGATTGATGCTTATTACCGGAACGGGCAGCTATTTCTTGCAAAAACCTGGGCAGAAGCAAATGAACGTCCGCTGAACGAATATAATGCTGGCATCATTGACGGGAACTTCATAAAAAACAACTACACCGGGCCGCTTAAGGAGTTTGCAGGAAGCAGCAACATAAGCGTAAGCAGCGCTGACTACAGCCATGATACGGGAATAATTTTGAGACAGAACCGGGGCCTGATGTTTTGAGCCTGTACACAGTTACCGGGGTCATGGTGCAGTATTACGTGGCATGTAAGAGGGAACTGTGGTTCTTTGGCAACAAAATAAACATGGATTATGAAAGCGACGACATAAAGACCGGCAAAATAATTCATCAAACAAGTTATCCGAGGGAGGATAAGGAAATTGAATATGAAGGCGCGGTATTTGATTTCGTAAGAAATGATAACGGCGTGTTCATATTCGAGATCAAGAAATCAAGCAGGCTGAGGGAACCTGTGAAATACCAGCTTTATTACTATCTCTGGTATGCGCTGAAAAACGGAACCCGGGCCAGGGGCATTATAGTTTATCCAAAGGAAAGGAAACGTGAGCAAATTGAGTTGGACGACGCTATGATTAATAACATTCAAAGCATTGTGGCTGATATACCTAATGTGATTTCAATGAAGAACCCCCCTCCACCGATAAAGAAACCCTACTGCAGGGGCTGCGCCTATTATAATCTATGCTGGGTTTGACAATGAAGGAACCACTTTATCTCATTTCGGATGGCGTTCTTTTCAGGCATTCCAACACGCTGTACTTTATAAACAAAGAATCAGGAAAGAAGCCGGTGCCCGTGGAAAACATCTCAGACATATACTGCTATGGCAATGTAACAGTTCGGTCGGGAGCTGCCATGATGCTTATGCAGAAGGGCGTGCCGGTTCACATGTTTAACAAACATGGATTTTATGCGGGATCCCTGTATCCGAGGGTGCAGCTAAACTCCGGTCTGGTTGCAGTTAAGCAGGCAGAAAACTACCTTGATCCAAGTAAGAGAACTGAAATAGCAGCCGAAATTGTGAAAGGAATAAAGCACAATGTTCTGCAGACACTAAAATACTATGGGAAAAAGGGCAAAGATGTAGAGAGCTTTATAATTAGTATAGAAAGAGAAGAACCTTCTGGAGACATAAGCACGATCATGAGTTCAGAAGGTAGAATATAGTCAATAAAAAAGGTACATTTATATTATAGTATGCACTAATGTTATTAATAATGTAAATTGAATATGAGGGTAACCAGGACTGAACAGGTCTATATCAGGGAAAATAACACAGTTTCGAATCTGTGCCATATATCAAAGAACCTGTACAACCAGGTTAATTACATCCTGAGGCAGCAGTTCTTCAATCATGAAAAAATGAGCAATTAT
>JBMFVR010000206.1:0-1826 GCA_049965895.1 Nitrososphaeria archaeon
GTTTGTAGCAAATGCTACATCACCCGACGATATCTGTGCCTGTCCGTTTGCTGAAACGTACAGAGTTACTGAACCTGAGGATATTGTTATTCCGCTCAGGTTAATGTCAAAATATCCAACTGCTGAAGCACCCACATGACTATCTACACCATAAAGTTCATTACCAGCATATCCTGTAACGTTAATTGAAGCAGTTTTTAAAGTATAGTAAGGATAGGATGAAGTAGGGTTATAAGCTTGTAAAAATATTGTGTTGTTTGGTCCAGCGTGAGCAGGAGCTACGCTTGCATATGAAAGCGGTGAAATTGGTACTATCATTCCGAAAAGTGCTATAATTAACACTATGATTTTCGTGTTCATCGTATTGCATTAAATTGCTTTCATATATAAGCTATATGAACACGGCGTTCTTTATGTTTTGTCAAAAATTTATGACCTTCTTGCAACAGCTATTCCTTCAATAACCCTGATAGCAAGCGCAAGCTCTATCATTATAAGCCCCAAGCTCACTGCAAGTTCAATTGTAACTGGCATCCCCAGTGCGCTAACTGTTATTGACAACGAACCAAAGTGCAGCAGGTACAGAAAGTACAGCATTCCAACTATTCCCTGTAGAGCCTTTAGTGAACCTCCTAATGCGCCTTCGTTTATGACAACAGCTGTCGCCGTTACAATTGCAAGCACGGCGCCAAGGGAAAGGGTATAAACATTAAAAAAATATGACACTATCGACGATGCTGGAAATTGCGGAGCAATTCTCTGCACTAAATGGCCCATGTACGCCGGCACTATCACCAGCACCACAAGCATCACAGCACCAACTAAAACAGCGCCCCCAATACGCACTGCTTTCATTTCAGGCTCACCTCCTGATTGTACGATGTGTTAAACGCGTTAAATTTGAGAACCAGTAAAGTTGGAGATGGTGCTGAATTGGGCACCAAAAAGTTAACGCTCAGGGTGTTGCTCCCTGGCACCGCGTAGATGGACTTAGATGTGCTGGAGATCTGCTGGTTTCCGGAATACAGGTTTGCATTTATCCCAAGGTTAAACCCTTTATTTTGCATGTCTGTGAAGCTCAGGGGAACAGTTATGGATGAGTAGGTGCTGTTGACTGGCTTGAGCTGCATGCTGCTTACTGTAAGGTTGTACAATGGCGGGTTCCATGTGTACGATTCACTTCCCACAGTGTAAACTGCACCCTGCGAAGCAATGGACGATGATATGTTGAATGTCTGGGGTTCAGTCAGCAGGGCTCTGGGAGACACTGAAAGGTTTATCGGCACCACTAAATTGACCGTCTGGCCGTTTGTTGCGCTTATGGGCACAGATGCGCTTCCAACAGTGCCGGTGCTGTTGGTTACTGTTACATCAAGGTCTCCGCTTAGAGGCACGTACTGCATGTTGTAAACGAAGGAAACTGCTGTTTTGAGCTCAATAAAGCCGTTCCCTGCACTTACCACCGACGGCTGGCCCACCACAAGGCCGCTCACCGCGCTTCCAAGGCTAACGTTCCTGCTGAAGCTGACTATTGCCGGCAGAACGTTCATGAGGTTTGCGTTCACTTTAACCATAACAGTAACGTAATTCAGCGTTAGGGGAGAAACATGAATTGATGAATTTGGCGTTATGACCACCATTATAATCTGAGAGGAATGAGGCTGCAAATTTACGGGAGGAGATGAGCCGTACGCAATCACTTGGCCCGAAGGTGAAAGCACCTTAGTTTGAACTGAAAGGCCATATATTTCAAAGGGGCCGTTGTTTGTAACCGTAGCTGAGCCCTGATTCATTGAAACAGATATCCCCATTACGGAAACAAGAGG
>JBMFVR010000207.1:0-1820 GCA_049965895.1 Nitrososphaeria archaeon
ACATTACTGGCATATATACATCTTCATCATTTGCAACTTTGGTTAGCAACCCAAGATCCTTTTTCATATGCTTTAAATAAAATGTCGGTTCGTAATTTTCTGCCACCATCTTTACCCCCTTTGTTTCGCTAAATTCTGTCTTGTACGTGCTTACATTCAATACATTAAGAAGAAGCCTTGGATCAATCCCCTGCTTCTTTACCAGTGTCAATCCTTCAGCAAGCATTTCTGCGTATCCGGCAACCAGCAGGTTAATTGCAAGTTTTACCGTCTGGGCATCACCTATATCTCCAATATAAAAAGTCCGGTGGGCAAATGTCCTGATGAGGTCCATCAAATCCTCATATTTCTCCCTTTCCCCTCCAACTAATGCTATGAGCTCCCCCCTGATAGCCTTGCTTGGTCCTCCTACAACAGGCACCTCGATTCTATGAACACCCTTTCTTTTTAGTTTTTCATTTATGTACCTTGATTCCATTGGACTTATAGTGCTGAAATCCATTATTGTCCTATTAGGTTTTATATAATCTGAAATTCCATGATTGCCTAGAGTCACATCTTCGTCAGCAGAATCGTCAGTAACACTTACCATTATTATATCACTTCCCTCACATACATCACTGATAGACGGTGCTATGTCTATCCTGTCCCTAAGGCCCTCTAGTTTTGCCCTTGTTCTGTTATAGCCAATTACATTGTATCCAGATTGCACAGCCCTTATGGCTAGAGCAGATCCCATTTTACCTAACCCGATGAATCCTAACTTTACCATAATTTAATTTTAGATCGATAGCTTATTAAATATTTTTTAAACATTAAACTCATGGACTGCATTGATTCAATTTTAGGCAGAAGAAGCGTCAGAAAATTCTTACAAGAACCGGTTAAACGTGAGCTTATCTTAAAGGTCCTGTTTTCCGGCGCATCTGCTCCGAGTGCACATAACGAACAACCATGGCACTTTATTGTTATTGATAGAGATGATATAAAAGAAGCGATCGCGCAAAAGATGATGAAAGCATACATATCCAGTGGAAAGGCAGATAAAACAAAGGCAATGAGATCTTATGACATGATAGTGGAAACTCCCATAATAATAATTGGATGCCTTGACAGGCACAGACTTAAATATTCTAATGAGCTTGAATATAAAATGGGGATTCAAAGCCTTGCTGCTGCAGCAGAAAACATGCTAGTTGCTGCTAGTTGCCTTGGTTTAGGGTCATACTGGAGGGCTGCACCACTGGTGACAGCCGAAATTCTAAGACATATATTAGGAGTTCCTGACTACATTGATCCTCAGTGGATGATTCACTTGGGATATGCTGCTGGGGAACCTAAACCCAAGGTGCTTCGTAATGATATAAATCACTGGAATTACTGGTGACTGGGTTCATAAATAACGATTCTAACTCGATATTGAATAGCCAGTTCTAATTACCAACGTTTCTGTGTTTTATTTGTGAACTATGCCCAACTAAAGCTGGCGCTTCCCGCTTCATCGATGAGGCTCACAACCACGTGCGGAATACCCTTTAAGTATTCCAGCATAACTGTGGTGGTCTCGTCATCTACGGGCATTAAGGGGGGATACCCCAGGGCTATAGCATCCCTATAGCCTTTTGCATCGTTGTCTATTCCAGAGTTTAAGTCTCTGCCTATTGTTAAACCGCAGTATTTGCAGACATACACTCTCTGACTGAGAGGGATTTTGTTTAGCTTATGGCAATTGGAACATTCTTGCGTTGATGCATAATACCTGTCTATTTTGTAGGTGTTTTTGTGCCTGCCTAACAATGTTTTCAGTTTGGCTATTCCAG
>JBMFVR010000208.1:0-1802 GCA_049965895.1 Nitrososphaeria archaeon
GTATGCTGGAATAGAGCCAGAGTACGTTACTGCAGGCCCAACACTTATTTCCTGCATTGCGGTCATTCCTGTACCACTTGCATCATAGGCGATTACATAATAAATACCTTGAGCGAGCTGCGGCACTGTGAAGCTGCCCTGAATTCCACTGCTTACAACGGGTACAGTTGCAACTACGCTACCGTTAACAACATTTCCAATGTAAACACTAACAGAAGAACTTGTATATCCTGTTCCCTCAAAATATACTGTTTGCCCGACTGTCACAGGTATAGAACTCACTCCTGCCGAATATACTGATGGAGATAATGATGATTTGGTTGTTGCAATTGACAGGTTAGGTGGCGTTACTACTGAAGTTAATACTACAGTAATTGGCCCTGACACAGCCACACCTGGTGCATTTGCTGGGGTGGTTCCTCCAGCGGTTGCGAGAAGATAATATGTTCCAGGACTCGTTGGCGTTCCTGGGTTCCCTGTTAATGACCCTGGGACCGAATTAGCTGTGCTGTAATATTGTGAGACCCAGGATGTCCCTGGAGCAAGCGTACCCTGTGCTGTTGATGATGCACTTCCAGCAAAATAATAACTACCGGACGGCGATGCTGTTGATGTTGTAGACCACCAGAAGTATATGATCGAGCTTGCAGGAACGGATGCTGTTGATGAGCTGATTGCAATTACTGGCGTTGCTTCTTCTAGTTCAGCTATTCCTGCTGGCACTACATTTGGAAGCACTGTAAAACTACCACTGGCATAGCCCGTAGCACTTGCGTTACTAGAAATCACTAAAAAAGCTGACAGTTCTGCTTATATATTTAAGCAAAAACCTTTAAATAATTGGAACTGTTACATTTATTCATGGGCTTTGAAAAAGGATACGGCTCAAAATACTATAACTTTGGAAAAAACCCAGACATCAAGCGCTGGTATCAGAACATGCGCGTAAAATCCGCCATTACCGCTGATGTTGAATTCAGAAGGCTGGGTTTTTTCTGCAGGGAAACGGGCTATACCCCACAAAGGATTGTGAAAGAAGCAAACACCAAGGAATTCAGGGACATGCTCATGGACTTTGTGAGAGAGCTTGAGAAGAAAGGAAAAAGTGGCATATATGCTTCAAGCTTCATCAAAACGCTCAAGTCATGGCTCAAGTACAACGGAGTGAATCCGACATGGAACATAAACATCAAAAACGCAAACTTGAATCTGAAAGCATTGAACGAGCGTGTTCCAACAAAGGAAGAGGTTTCAAGAATACTGAGGATTGCACCGCCAAGGATCAAGGTTGCGGTTGCGCTCATGTCATTTTCAGGGCTCAGGCCCGAAAGCATTTGCAACTATTCAGGTGACGATGGGCTGAGGATTAAGGATCTTGTCGATTTCAACCTTGAGAAAATGGAATTTGAGAAGCTACCAGCCATGATCGTTATAAGGCCAAACCTGAGCAAAACAAGGCTGCAGTACTTCACGTTCATAGGCGCTGAAGGGGCAATGTATATCAGGGAATACCTGGAACTGAGGAAAAGAAATTATGAGGAGCTCACGCCTGAGTCGGCTGTTGTGGATATTGATCCAAGGAAATACCACTATCACAAATTTTTGAGAACAGAACTGCTCAGTTTCAACATCAAAGAAGCGATTAAAAAGGCAGGCATGAATTTCAGGCCTTACCTGTTGAGGGCCTATTTTGCCACTGGCCTTGATATTGCTGAAAGCAAGGCGTTGATTTCACATCCCTGGAGACAGTTCATCATGGGCCACAAGGGTGATATTGAGGCAAGGTATTCAACGAACAAGAG
>JBMFVR010000209.1:0-1786 GCA_049965895.1 Nitrososphaeria archaeon
ATATGAAAATGTACCTATGACCCGCAATTGCAGCTGGGATTGCAAGTCTAACTTTTTTCTACGTTCGTAGGGTTTCAACAGGGCTTAGCGCCCAAAAAACTTATTGATAAATGCATAATTTAGTTATCTCCTCTGGCTCGCAGTATTTCAGCAGCTTCTGCCATGCCCCCTCCCCAATCGGCAGTTCGCTCGCCCTAAAGTAGGATCGCACTATGTCGGGTCTCCTCCTAAGGCTTCTCACGTTGTAGTTGAGCTTTTTTCTCAGCTCCCCAAGCTCCTTGGGGCAGAACCCCTTCATCTTTGACCATTTCAGGTGAGCCCACAGGAATTTAACAGGGTTGAACTTCGGGCAGTATGGAGGCAGCCTGAACGCGGTTATCCTTCCTTTGTTCTTCTCCAGGAATTCGAGGACCGCCTTCGCCCTGTGAGTTGTATCCCACAGGAGGACAATGTGCTGGTTTCTTATGTGTTTTAACAGCTGCACGAGGTAATCCATTACCTGCTCCTGCTTGATGGTTCCGTTATGTACCCTGAAGTATATTCTTCCCTTCAGCGTTATTCCACCCATGGCAGCGAGCCTCTTCCAGTTGTACTCCACTGTGGGTGTTTTCCCGACCGGCGCCCATGTCCATGAGAGGGATCAGGGAGAGCCCTGATTCATCCTCTATCAGGAGGAGTCCGTTGGTTTCATCCAGCTTTTTTTATCTTTGGCAATTCGTCCTTAACCCATTTCCTCACCTCCTCTTCGTCATGTTCCCTGGCAACCCCTTCAGGCTTCTACCAGGAGAAGTTGAGAGAATGAAGTATCCTTACTACTTGAGATGATGAATAGTGCACTCCGTATACCTCCTCTATCACCCTTGCCACCCTCTCACCCGTCCACATGTCCGTGAAGTACTGCTCAGCGCCCTTTAACAGGATGGAAGGCAGGCCCTGCAGCCGTTCATCGTCCAGCTTAGAAGGGCGGCCCGTGTGAGCCCTGCTCCTGAGCGCGTCATAACCTCCACCATCCATATATGCGCTGTACCACTTGCTTACGGCTGCCTGCGACACTCCTAGCTTCCTGGCTACTTCGTGTTCGGATAGCCCTCCTTGACGATCATCTTAACCCCTTTCACACGCCTTTCTTCAAGCGTCAAGGAATCCCTCCTTTTTTGAGTCCATTTAGCCATAATGGGCATATTTGTTCAGGATACGTATATGATAACGACAAAAAATATTGACTAATAACTAAATTATGCTTAAATCAATAATGATTGATCAAGTTTTAATAATTGCTTTATTCTTTTAACCATAATTAATGAGTTTTTCTTTATATTTTTGATATTTTACTAAATTTTCCATCGCCTTGATCGCTTCTTCGGGAAAATCATATACAGGAATCCCGTTTTCTTCTAGAACTTGTTTGCTTTCAATCGCAGAATCACCAAATCCCGTTACAGCTATTACTGGCTTTTTCTTATCTTCAGGTTGTGAATTATATGCTTTGGCTAGTTCGTTAGCCCATTCTTTTTGGGGCAGAAAGGCAGGCGGCGTAGTTAGAAAAATCACTCCATCTACACCTTTTTCTTTTAATGTCAACTGCATAACTTCATAATGTAATTTTTCTGTGACTGAACCGGTCATATCAACATACCCATCTGGATTTCCGATGTTTGCAATTGGTGCCAAGATCTCCTTTAGTTTGGTCTTATATTCTTCGGAAAAGTTCGCAGTATGTAACCAAGGAGAATTCTCTATACCCTCTATACAAAGGGTACCAAGACCACCACAAACGGTTAGCATA
>JBMFVR010000210.1:0-1783 GCA_049965895.1 Nitrososphaeria archaeon
TGGACATCGTGCACAACCTCGTCAAACGGCGGCAATGCGCCAAAAATCAATGGCTCAAGCTCCCCCTTCCATGTTCCGCTGTAAGACCTGACCTTTTCCATAAACCTGTCAAGAGAGAAAGTTTTATTGTAGAATGAAAGCTTGGAATTTATCAGGTTTATTGAAGCTTTTACCCCAAGCCTGTGCAGAAGAAACCAAAGGTCATACAAGTCCCTGGCCGTGTTCCTCCTGATCACCGCCCTGATCTTTTCTGCAAGCACCTCTTCCAGGCTCATGCCAAGCAACGACACGACAGGTATTTCATAAAGCGGTTCATCCAGAGTCACGGCCACCGGCCTGGTAAGAGGCTTTTCCCTTTTGCTTATTTCAACATAAACATAGCATGCGCTGCCTGTAGCACTGTACAGCGGGCCCTGCGCTTCAATCCTGAATGAAAATGTGTACCTATCATTCTTAACAGTCCTGTGCTTTGTATTTAGCCCGAACAGTCTCATAGTTTCGGCCGTAGTTTCAGGCAAATCAGGCAAAACGTTGCCGTATAGCGTGAAATCTAGGTCCTCAGAAAACCTGTTAAGACCGTGGAACAGCCACAGATATGTACCACCCTTCATGACTATTTCCTGCCCGCTCAGCGAATAGATGACCAGGGCTTGAACGTACCTCCTTTCCTCCTGCCAGGGTTCCATCCTCCTGAGTGATGCTATTTTCAGAAGCTCACTGTATCCCAGCAATTTCCTTCACCTTCTTGGCGGCAAGCCTTCCCCGCTGAGTTACCGCAAACCTCTCAGCATAGTCCACTAGCCGGTCCCTGTTGAGCTGTTTTAACACTGAATTAACCATGTGCGGGTAAGCCCTGGAGAAGTAGAATGAGTCAAGCAGCACCTTCTCGGGCTTTGCAACAAATATATAACTGTTAGCTCGTTCAATCCTTTCAAAACCGAAAAACAGCTCAGGTTGTATCATGTGGTACTTTACACCAATGCTCGTGAAATTTCTCGGGTACCTGGTTGTCACGCATTCAACATTCACCGGAACCTGGGTGACCATTTCCCGCACATAGAGGGCGCTTGTGAATGATATGTATGAAGGCTCAATCAGCTGGGTAGCTATCACAAACCTGTCACTGGTGAACGAAATTACCCCCTCCACCAGCCTGCTGGCCAGGCCCCTCCTGACCAGCCTCGAGGCGTAAACCTTAACCTTATTTCTATCATAGCCCGATATGTGGGCAAGCTGAGAGTAATTCACCACTAACCTGTGGCTGTTCTTCACCATGTCCCTGAGCTCATAGATGCTTTTCCTCATGTTTTGCTCCAGGTAACATACTTGTTACTTATATATAACCCTGCCCCTTTGCTGCCAGCTCCTATCACTAAGAAGGAAGGATTTTATGAAAGGTACAGCCTGATTGACCCGATTTATTGCATAGATTTGAACTGACCGCCCAGTAGATGCGAAACTTCTGTGGTAAACCAATAAATTTATTAAAAATATGGCGATTTTTTAAATATGCGCCTTCTTATAAAATTGAGCCCGCAATTTGAGGGGTCATATGAAATTATTAATAAATATTCATTGCAGGGATTCATTTACAGCCAATTGCTTGGCACTCCGTTTGCCGAATATCATAATTCAAACAGGTTCAAATTTTTTACCTTTTCCGATATATCACCGGTTTCAAATTTCAAGCCGGGCTCGCACAAATTTCTTATAATATCATCGCCAAATGCCGATTTAATAAATACACTTTATTGGCAGTTAAAGGGTAAAAGCAGGATTACCG
>JBMFVR010000211.1:0-1782 GCA_049965895.1 Nitrososphaeria archaeon
GATAATCTTCAGGAAGTGAAGTGAAAACGTTGAACTGGGTGCTCTTTGACGGTGAAGAAGAAATGCCTGCATCGTAATCACTTTCCTTAAGCTCGTTGGCAAGGGCAACAAACGAAAGCTTTGCAATGACAATGAGCTTCCTCATGCTGTACACCCTCTTCCTTCCCTTCCCCTCTTCTTCATAGAATCAGGCACGCCCAGTTTTTCCTTTCCTTAGACTAGCTGTGTGTCATTAAATCAGGAAACATGCTGCGGACGAACCCAAGATAGCAACATGGGAAGCTCACGCGCTTTAGTGTAAGAGGATTTCCATCACGGATGCAAGCAGGGCGGAAGCTTCTGGCGTTCCTGATTCTGGATATTCAAAATAAGGAATTTTTTATTTGAAGTCATATTTCTGTCAGTTCATTGATGTATTTTCTCTTCAGTTTTGAAAAGGAGTTCTGGTTTAAGTTCAGGTATCTGAGCGTTCTTTGATCAGACGAATTCAGAAGGGAAATGAGCCGGTTTTTTAATTCCTCGAGCTTATATTCCTCCAGCACATTGTTAAAATCCTTTGCCTTTAAGCCTGAAAAGAAAAGCAGGCCGAGAACATCCACGGCATCCTTGTACCCCTTTACACTGTCTTTTCTATCCGCAAAAGCTCCTAACTTTAAAGCCAAAAGGGCTTCAGGCTTAACAGTCCTGAAACCGGCCAAGCTTGCTCGAAACTTTTCCAGCAGATCTTCCGGTGGAATGGGAAGTTTAGAATAGTATGGCACATAAATATCAACGTCTACCCTTCCGAGCTTTGCCTCATATTTCTTCAATCTTTCGTTCTTTATCAAACCGAAAAGCATGCTGATCTTCTCCAGCCCTTCATAATCCACAACTACGTTTATGTCTCTGGACTTCAGCAGCTTGGCATACAGGTGAACGGCCCAGCCTCCGATCAGCGTAAATTTAACCTTGGACCTGAGCAGGATGAGCTTTTCCCAGCTTTCCTGAATAATTTCATCGTTCCAGTACTCCATCTGCTAAATTAACCTCCTTTCAAGTGCTTCAGCATATTCCTTTGCGTACCAGGAGTTTATGTTCCAGAGGTCCGCAAAAAGCTGCACGGGGCACACGCTTGACTTTTTCAGCCTCCTTTCCTTTATGTCCTTTAGCAGTTTTTCGTCAGGTTTTAAAACTATGACGTTGGGGGGTCCGTTTGCTTCTTTAAACCTGTTTTTGACCTCTGCCAGGGCCTCCGGGCCTGCATAAAAATACACTTCGCTGTAGTCTGATGGGGCTTCGCCATACAGCATTACATAAGCAGTATAAGCCGTGAACGCTATTCCTCCGGGAGCTGCGCTTTCAATTTCTCCAACATTGGCGTCAACCCTTGTTGCGTAGACAACGTCCTTTCCAAGATTTCTGTGCGTGGCGTAAAAGTACACTAGTTTTTTAAAGTCTATAACGGCAAAGCCCCTCAGCTTTATCCTTACGGCACCTATGCCGTCAAGCTTTTTCACGACGCCATTCACGGTGCTCAGGGAAAGTCCGAGGGACCTGGATAGCTCGAGCTGTGTGAACCTTTTTGTTCCATCAAGGTATGAGCACCCAATTTCCCGCACAATGATTTCACTCTTATTCATGTTTCGGTTTTTATAAAATTTAATTTATAAATATTTCTATATTTATCGAAACTTATCTTTTCCTGAAATTAACCATGATGAGCTTACCTTTATCACCACCTCAAGAAACCAGTAATCAACCATTCGGGATAATCCCACTTTCCTTATTCACCATCAGCTTCCC
>JBMFVR010000212.1:0-1763 GCA_049965895.1 Nitrososphaeria archaeon
GTATATATGCCAGTAATGTCAACGCTGTGGACAGCATACACTGGAGCAGTAGAACAAGATTTAGGCGATGAGGATTTCAGTGCAATATTTGAGTACCTGCAAAAGGTTAATAATTTGAAAAAGTAACCGTTAAAAAGCGCCGGGGTGTCGGAAAGGCTACGAGTGCGGCTGCAGACCGCATATATGTGGGTTCAAATCCCACCCCCGGCTCCAAAAAACCGAATAATTTATATTTAATTTATATGTCAATTTACTTATGAAAGTAAGGATTCACGTTCACGCCTTTGAAGAAAGAAAATCAATGCTTGTATGGCTAAAAGGGAGACCCATATTGGTTGTTAAGGACAAAGATAAATTCTATGGTATGGATGCCGTGTGTGCCCACATGGGATGTGCAATTTTAAGTGAAGTGAATGGTACAACAGCCATCTGTCCAGCTCATGGAGCAAAGTACAATTTAATGACAGGGGATATGATAGAAAAACCGCTGGTTAAACCAGAAATTCAATGCGAACAAGAAGAAGTTAAGATCCCTCTTAAAACATATGCTGTCAATGTTGGTCCTGACGGCCTTCTTGAAATAAACTGATTACTATTCTTTTTTGAATAAAAACTGGTCATCTAATGTTTTAATCAATAAAATAATAAATTTTTTATTAAAAATAGCTTAAAATTATTTTAATTTCTATTTTTTGACATTTTAATTGGACAATCAATTAATTTTTATAATTTTTTAGAAATACTTAAATGTCAAAATATTATTATTTAAGTGATGAAAACTACAGAAATTGTACTTTCGATAATTGCCATAATATTGTTGATCACTACCGCAGGATTTGCATATATGTATTACAGCGAAGTGGGGATTGCAAGTAGCAATGCAAATACCGCACAGCAATACAAATCTCAGGCATCGTCGCTTCAATCTCAATTGCAGGTTGCCATGCCTGCAATTGCTCTATCAACTGCCATGAGCCACTGGAACAACATCGCAATTGAAAATCCCAGCTCTATAACAGCACAATATTCGCCCAATGCCGAGCTCAAGTGGATAGGTGGACCTCTTACAGGAACTTATACCGGAACACAACAGATATCATCTGTATGGACCAAGTTTTCAAACCTATATGAATATGTAGTGTGGTATGCAGAAGTACCACCAACAGTAACTGTTTCAGGGACACATGCATCAGTGTTTGGGCAATTGCAGTTTGTTGTATTTCCATTTAATACAACGACCAATCCAGCACCAAAGGCTGTCGTGCTCAATGTCAATGAGACGTTGACTTATACGTTTAACACAAGCACAGGAACATGGTATCTATCACAAGAGCTATGGCAAGTAAAGCCTGCACCCATAAGCTCAGTTGCACCAGGGTATATTAGTGAATATCAGTAAGCATCTTTTATTTTTTAATCATTTTTTGTTTCAAAAAATCAGAAATTTTTACAATATGCATTTAAGAAATGGATGATGCATAAAAATCATGCTTGAAGACCACAGATCTGAAATTAAAACCGTTGACATGGGTGGGATGCTATCATATATAATGGACGGCGATGGAATTAAAATTATTATTGGTGGCACTCCAGTTTTAGAACTAGAGCTGTTTGGAGTCTCGTTTTATGCCAAGGCAGAATGGTTCAATCACTTTACCATAAAAAACACGAATTTCAAGCATGGTTCGGTTAAGATGAGATCAGCATTCTTCATGGTAAATTATGCGATAGAAAACGAAAACCTAAAGGCTAAAACTATCATC
>JBMFVR010000213.1:0-1741 GCA_049965895.1 Nitrososphaeria archaeon
TGTAGCTTCAGAGGCTGCAGAAAAGTGGCCCAGGATAGCCAACCTAGCTTCGATGATAGTGTGAGTGATATAAAATGGAGTTAAAACATATTGTTAAAAAAATGAGTTGGTCTGAGAGGAACAAACAGCTGCGTTCAATGCTTTCGGATGACCTTAAGAAAAAGTATGGCTTTAGCACTGCAAGAGTAAGAAAGGGGGATATGGTTAAGGTGATGAGAGGGGATTTCGCTGGCGTTCAGGGAAAGGTTACAAGGATATTTTCAAAGCAGGCAAGGATTGGTGTTGAGGGTTTGATTAGGAAGAAGGTGAATGGGCAGGAGGTGCCTGTGAAGGTTCACCCCTCAAAGGTGATTATAATGGAGTTTGATACAAGTGATAAAAATCGTTTTAAGGAGGAGAAGGTAAATGGCTAAGCTTGGTGGTTCAAGGTCAAGAAAGAGGGAAGTGCTGCCGGCATTTTATGATGTTGCAAGGAAAAAGCACACATTCTCCACGAATGTCAAGCCGGGGGCACATAGAAAGGATCTCGCCTATGACCCAGTTACTGTGCTGAGGGACATTTTAAAGTTAGGTAAAGATTTGCAAGAGATCAAGAAGACCATGAGCACAGGAGCATTTCTTGTCAATGGAAAGCCGGTAAAGGAATATCAGATGCCGATCGGGCTAATGGATGTTCTCAGCATAAGGGGCTCTGAAACATACTATAGGCTGTTACCCGTCAACGGAAAGGCGCTATATCCTGTAAGCATTGACAAGGCTGAGAGCGAATACAGGATAGGCAAGATAATCAGGAAGACCTCAATTTCAGGTGGTAAATATCAATATACCTGCCACGATGGTACTAACTACATTACAGAAGCTTCAGAGTACGGAGTTGGTGATTCACTTATGATATCAAATGTAGACGGAAAGATTGCACAGTCGTTTCCACTTGCGAAGGACAGTTATGCCCTGATATTTAAGGGGCGCAGGGTGGGTGTTGTGGGTAAGGTAATTGAGCTTTTACCCAGCACGTTTTCAAGGAAAGGCATGATCAGGCTTTCAGTGTCAAATAAAGTTGTTACAGTGCCAGATGATTATGTGATTATCATAGGAAAGGAAAGCCCAGCCATTAAGGTTCCGAGCGGTGAACTGCCATGATTGCACATGAAGGTAGCATGAAAAAAATTTACATAAACAAGCTGATACTGCACATATCAGTTGGCCAAGCAGGCGAAAGGCTTGAAAGGGCAAAATCTGTTTTAAGAGAACTTAGCGGTCAAGAGCCAAAGGAATTAAAGGCAAAGAAGACCCTAAGGGATTTTGGCATTCATAAAGGTGAGAAGATAGCATGCATGGTTACCGTTAGGAAGGCTGCAGCAGTTCAGCTTCTGCAGAGAGTTGTTCAGGCAAAGAACAGCACAGTTAATATATCATCTGTTGATCAAATGGGAAACCTTGCCTTTGGCATCCGTGAACACATAGACATACCGGGGGTTAAATATGACCCAGAAATAGGGATTTATGGAATGGATGTGATGGTTAACCTGTCAATGCCAGGCCTGAGAGTTGAAGAGAGGAAGAGGCTAAAATCAAGGATTGGTGCTGGTCAGAAGGTAACTAGGGAACAAGCCATAGAGTTTTATAGGGGTTTAGGGGTGAACTTGGTATAATGACAAAGTTAAGGAGTAATAAGCCAAGGTATTATGGTAAGGGCTCAAGGGCATGTGTAAGGTGTGGCCAGTACGGTCCAGTCATACAG
>JBMFVR010000214.1:0-1737 GCA_049965895.1 Nitrososphaeria archaeon
GTTGCAGCTTCATATTTGCTTTACTTTCCGCTTGCCGGAATCAACTGGTTTGACTTTCATTATCAAGCTTTATTTCCAACGCTGTTTCTGTTGGGATATTACTTTTATCTAAAGGAAAAAAGAGTTCTTGCATTCATATTTATGGCGCTCAGTGCAATAACCCACTATCCTTACACGATTTTTGCACTTATGTTTGCGCTGATGATAATGCTAGGAAGGAACAGGAAGAAGGATTTAAAGCTATCAATTTCTCTTATTGCGTTAACACTGACGCTTTTTGCCCTGAACTTTGCTCTCCTTGGGGCATCAGGAGCAACTCTTGGAACAATTGGCAGTGCACCGGGCAGCCCTTCACTGGCGCTTAACGTCTATACATTATTCATAATACTTCTTCCTCTGCTGTTTCTGCCGATCTTCAGCAAATGGATCGTTTTCCTCCTGCCATATGTTGCAATGATCTTTATCTCAAATTATGTCTATTATCGTTTTCCTTTTGTTTTTATGTTTCAATATTCCGCGTTGTTTGTGCCATTTGTTTTCCTAGGTGCAATAGAAGGCATAAGCAGGCTAAAGAAAAGCCCTAGGACTGTATCAGCCATAATGCTGATTTCTGTTATAGCGTTTGCAATGGTATATGAGCCCTACAGCCCGCTGAACTCTAGCTCTGCCGTCAACTACTCCCTGCTTGGCTATGGACTCAATTCGATTGTCAACGTAAACTGGCCAAGGTACAATGGGTTGCTCAAAACGCTTTTACTGGTGCCTCCAAACTCTACAGTCATCATTCAGAACAACATGCCAGAAATATACCCATTACACAAAAATTTGACCGTCATTGATTCACTGTTCATGAGCCCCCAGCAAGCAAACAGTGCAGACGTGGAAATTGTGGACCCCTATGCCCTGTGGTTCTTTCCGCAGTATTTCACCAAACTCTGGAACACGGGCTACTATGGGTTGGTATCTGAAGCGGATGGAATACTTATGATCGAAAGGAACTATACTGAGGGTTTGAAGTACTACAGCCCGCTGGAATTGAGCTATTCAGCAAACCAGCTGGCAGTGACTGGGAGTGCGCACATTGTAAACGGAACAATTGAAGCCTCAAATGCGAGCAGTGAAAAGCTGTGGTTCGGGCCCTGGACAAGCGTTGTGCCAGGATCTTACAGGGCAACCTTTTATCTGAGAAACGTGGGGATGACGAACTCAAGCAGGGTTGAGCTGCTAGTTACCGCAAATGACTGGGGAAAGGTGCTTGGCAGCATAACAGTAAACGGTAGCCAGATTTCGCAAGGGTGGACCCCGGTTTCGTTTGAATTTTATGTAAACAACATTTACCAGCAAGTGGAGTTCATCGGGTTTGCCGATAGCTTGAAAGGCACTTTGATGATGAAAAATGTAAGCCTGAGCCAGATTGGGCCAGGGCTGCCAAACGAAGACGACTGCTATGTGTTTCCTGACCAGCTTGATGCGGGTCCAGGAGCAACGGTTAGCAGTAATGCAATCACCGTATCAGACGTTAGCAGCACAATTGCGTGGTATGGACCTTACATAAACCTGCATCCTGGAACGTACGTTGCAGAGTATTTACTTTCAACTACAAACAGCTCACCTTACAACAGGGCAATGCTGCAGGTTACTGCCGACTCGGGAAAAACAGTGCTTGGAGAGCAGGGCATAACCGGCTCCGACCTCGGATCATCATATGTGATGTTCAGCATCAGCGGTGCCGAGCAG
>JBMFVR010000215.1:0-1733 GCA_049965895.1 Nitrososphaeria archaeon
GGCACCAAGATACTTCCTGCGATCATATGCCGTTACTATAACCGAAATGTAGGGTTTATACGTCATAAAATAAATAGACTCGTTTTCGTTTATAAAGGTAATCATTAGACAGCAAGCACTTCTCCATCCTCATTAGTAAAAAGCTAAACCTGAACGTAAATCCAAAGGCATAGGGGTACTTATGAACCTTATGGGGAAACTGCTTTGTTGCATAATAACTGAAAATCGTAAAATTTTATTCATATTAGTCATTTAGTGCGCGATTTATTTATATTAACTAGCATAAAATTACTAATTTGTATTTTTAATTATAATTTTATTAAATATGCAACAAAGCATTAGAAACAAAAAGACTATATTATAATATTTTTTAAAAAAGGTTATGACCATCTCGCAAAAAAAGAAATTGCATTCAAATGAAAAAGAAGTTTCCATAATAATGCCAGCATACAACGTGGAAAGGCAAATCAAGGGGGCTATAAAAGCCATCCAAGGTATTATGGAAGAGATGAATTTAAACTACGAAATTATAGTGATAGATGATGGCTCTCATGATAACACTTTTAAAGAAGCATCAGAACTCTCAGGCAGGTCAGTAAGGGTCCTGAAAAATAAATTCAACATGGGAAAAGGGTACAGCATAAAGAAAGGCGTTTTTGAATCAAGTAAGGACTATGTCATAATGCTCGATGCTGACATGGAGATAAGCCCAAGTGCCTTAAAAATATACTTGAGCTATCTAAATAAGTTTGACATTGTGATCGGATCAAAAAGGCAGCAGGGTTCTATATACAGAGCTCCATTGACCAGGAAAATCTTGAGCATTGGCTTTAACAACATAGTCAGACTTTTAACTGGTATAAATCAAAGCGATACACAAACCGGGCTGAAGATGTTCAGGAGTGAACATATTAAAAGGATAATAAAGCTTGTCGTGACAAATAGGTATGCATTTGATGTCGAGATCTTAGTAATTGCTAAGTTAATGAATTTAAAAATAGGTGAGATACCTGTTCATATAGAGCAGAGAGGCCAATTTTCCGCCAAGGAAGTTATGAAGATGTTTTTAGATCTGCTTGGCATAGTTTACAGGCTAAGGGTAATAAGATGGTATCAAAAAAAGATTTACAGCCAAGATTTTTCCAAAGCTGTGAGGTGAAAGAAGTTATTGGATGAGGAATTACGGTGCAGGTACCTGGTCATGCAGGTAAAAATATTTTTAAAATACGCCACAAAGGGCACCGACTTTAAAAAAAGAAGCACGCGAATTTGACATAAGGCTTTCATATTGTGCCAATAATGAGTCAATAAATGAACTGCGTAAAAAGCTTAAAAAGTTATATGACCAAGAACATTCATGGATGAACCGTTTGTAAGTGTCATCATTCCGTGCAAATCTGTGGATAAAATGACCAAGGAATGTATAAATGGTTTAAAAAATATGGATTACACAAATTTTGAAATAATTGTCCTCCCAGATAATGATGATGCACTGGAAGGCGCCATAGTTATACCCACGGGCCCAGTAACCCCTGGAAGAAAGAGGAACATTGGCGCAGCAAATGCAAAAGGCACCGTATTTGCATACATTGATTCTGATGCATATCCGGCAAGGGACTGGATTAAAAATGGAATAAAACACCTTATAAAAGGCGGTGTGGGGTTAGTTACTGGCCCTGCCGTTACGCCCCCAAATGATGGACGATTTTCTCAGGCCCAGGGTGTAGTTCTAT
>JBMFVR010000216.1:0-1715 GCA_049965895.1 Nitrososphaeria archaeon
CAAAAGGCCCTGGGTAACTTAATGCCATGGATGACGAGACCACCACAGTCATGCTGAATTTCGCACGTGACCTCGTCGATGAAGCGGGAAGCTTTAGCCGGGCGTAGTTCACCAGCTTCTTGTTGCTCTCTGGTCAGTTTTTCATTATACAGCCTGCTTATGAAGCCAAAAATATTACGCAACAGTATCAAATTTATGCAACAAAAAACGGCATACATAACGTTTATATCCAATTTTTTTAATTGAATATATTAAATGGCCATCAGTTTAAAGTTAAGGAATTTTAAGGGTATCAAGGAGGGTGAGCTCAAGCTTGATCCCTTTACCATTCTTGTTGGCTCCAACAATTCTGCAAAGACAACCGTGCTTGAATCGTTGTTTCTCCTTGCAAATCCGTTTCGCGGGATTTTAGGCACAACCGTTCTTGATATTATCGTTAAAAGCCATATGCTTATAGAAAATCAAGTTGGGGCCTCGTTCCTTTTTAACGGCTATAACAGCAAGAAAGCTAGCATAGCTTTAGATGGCAAGGAGTTGATAATGTACAGGGATAGAAGCAATAACACATTTTTTTCTTTAACCGGCACAGGTTTACCAACAAGGATAACAATTGATGGAAACGATATTGAAGGCAATTGGATAGGGCAGGTAAACATAGTGGGAAATAAGCAGTTTTATGGAGGGATTACAGATCAACCTGTGGAAACGCTCCTGTTCAATTCATACGTTCTTAGATATGCGTTCAATTATTTTAGGGACCACTGGATTGAGCTTGCAAATTCAGATATACCACGCAGGGTGGCCGAGGAACTTTCAGATTTTTCTTATGAAAAGTATACCAATTTTACTATCGAGCCTTTTCTTGCTGGCATATATACAATGTACGCCCTAACAGCCAGTGGAATGAGGGTGAGAATCAGCGACCTTGGAGAGGGAATGCAGATATATATTGCAGTGAAGCTGATGTATGACCTCATCAAACCAAAAACCCTGCTCTGGGACGACATAGAAGCGCACCTGAATCCAAGGATGCTTGTTAAAATAGCGGGATGGCTTCACGACCTTGTCAATTCGGGTGTGAATGTTATAGTAACAACTCATAGCATGGAAGCAGTTAAGTCTGTGGCTGGAATTGTAAATGATGCTCAGATAGCGCTGTTATCATTGGAAGATGGAAAGCTGAAGAGCCATGAGATGAAGCTCAGCGAAGTTGAAGAACTACAGAAGGCAGGAATAGATGTCAGATTTGCGGAAGGGTATTTATTTTGAGGATCAGGCCCCTGAGCACTGATACTATCATCAACCTTGAAAAATGGAGCAGAAAATTGAGGCTAAACACAGTGACAAACAGTGAAGAAAGCAATACTGTCATCGTGTTGGGCGATGGTACTCCCGATGATATAGCGGTTCTCCTGCTGGCTACCAAGCTCGACGGTGCAAAAACAGCCTACCTTGTCAAACCGCAGGAAAGCACGTACTGGGCATACCAGTTAGCAACTTCAGCTGTGACGGTTGAGGCATGTCAGACTGTTCCCTGTAATGTTTAAGCCTTCCATGGTGTGCCCTGTTATAGAATCCTTTGCAGATGGTTGTTGATGGCTTCATCTAGGTAGAGCCTTAGACATAGAAAGCATATGTAGGTTATGGTTTCCGTTAACCATGTTAACGTACACCTTCAGGAGTTATCATCTGTTTGATGCTTAAACTCCTTGGAT
>JBMFVR010000217.1:0-1611 GCA_049965895.1 Nitrososphaeria archaeon
GTTTATGTATGTTACAGTACGGTTGAGAATTTGCAGCGTTTCTGACTTCCCAGAAATCTACTTTCATTTTTTCACTGAATAAAGCCAGTTCATTAGCTAGGGCTATATTAACATCCCTATATACACCTTCAGCAAGCTTTTCCATTTCAGCAGCTTCTATCGATGACATTTTTATTACACCTTTTTTTGCCACCTTCCCGTATAGCTCTGACGCCAATTGCAAGCTCCTTTCTCCTGCACCTGAAACTATCTTTGGATAATTTTCCTCTATATCCTTGATGGCTCTTCCTTCATATATTCTTTCGGGACTATATGCCGCATAAAAATCCTTTTCCACTTTAATTTTTAGGTCTTTTTCAATTGTTGATATTATGTGCTTTCTTGTTGTACCAGGAGGTACACTTGACTCAAGCACTATAAGATCCCCCTTTTTGATGCCGGCACTAATTGAGCTTACAGCCAGTTTTAACGCACTGTAATCTGGTGTTCTATCGAGTAAAAACACTGGAACAGTTAATATCTTAAATCTGGAATTGTTAGAAGCTTCCTTTCCATCAATTGTAAATTTTGCAGTTCCGTTCTTAATTGCTATAGCAAAAGTTTTGTCTACATCGGGTTCATTTGGTAAAATGGGAGTACCTTCATTTACATTTTTTATCCTTTCTTGATCTATATCAACACCTATGACGTTATAACCGGCCCTAATAAGGGAGGCGGCCAGTGGACCGCCGACCTTTCCTATACCGTAAATTGCTACAGTATTTTCTCGCATAGCTAACTAAAACACTGATTAAATTTAAATGTATCTTACCACAATACTTGATGATATATGAAATACAAACTTGTAGATATACTTGCATGCCCAGAATGCAAAAATTTTCCTCTTGAGCTTCACGTAAAAGAATCCACAGAACCCAATGATATTAACAATTCATTAAAAAAACCTGAATGTGAACTATTTTGTAGTTACCTGAACAGGGAAGTTAAAGATATTGATAAAGCACCCTGTGACCGATGCAAATCCATAAAAATAAAGGAAGGTTACCTTATATGTAATAAATGTAACAGATGGTACCCAATTATCGATGATATACCTGAACTTCTACCTGATTATATGAGAGAAACCAATCGCGAAAATAATATAGCGTTAAAGTTAGGGATCAAGGTCAATGGACCTTTTTTAGAACGCTAAATTTTATACCGTTTTGCTTTAACCAGGATATTATTTTCTCACTTTCATCATCAACCACATCATCAGTGTTTTGAGTTTTCAGCTCGATTCTTACATGTGAAATTCCATCCACCGTACTAGGATGAGTTTTTATATAAACACTTGGATAATTTATTGCCATACGGGCTATAAGAGGAGCAAGTTCAGCTTCGTATATTCCTTCAGTTAGAATGACAATTTCTTTAGATGAATATTTTCCAAGAAGCGGTTCGACATACCTTATAAACATATCCTGCATCTCTAATGGCACCCCTGGCATTACAATAATTTTTGTTGAATTCTTCTCAATCAATGCTCCTGGCGCTGAACCTACATAATTTAATAGTGGTTCACTTCTTATAGGAAGCGTGGCCATTTTTTCATAAGCTAGCTCTATATTC
>JBMFVR010000218.1:0-1603 GCA_049965895.1 Nitrososphaeria archaeon
GACAAAACCCTATCAAACCCCTCCCGTTGAATAATATTAAGGTTAATTAGTTCATGCTTACTAATATGTTGCAAAATAGATTAAATTTTAAACAGAATTTTTAGTCGTCTAAGTCAAATATATTTACATCGATTTTCTTCAGTAAAGAAATATCAATGTTTTGCTTGATATCAAAAGGGACCTTAGCGGTTTTAGCAAATCCGGCCAGAGGCTTTGTCGCATCTATTACGAGTTTTACTTCCATGTTTCCTGGGCTTAGCCCATTTTCGTTATACGTAGATGGATTTAAGTGGTGCGCTTCAACATCGGGAATAACTAGTATCTGTTTATTTGACCTTACGCGCGTATAGACCGCCCATAGAACCTGTGCTTCATTTTTTACATCAATATCATTATCAACTACAATTGCAATTTTAACGCTAGGATATGCTGTAACTGCCATCATCCCTGCTCTAATTGGTTGTCCTTCATTATGCTTGGCTATGGATAAATAGCATATGGCTCTGTGTGAACCAGAAAAAGGAAGATATAAATCTACAAGATCCTGCACATCAGCTTTTATCCTTTGATATACCGTGATCTCATGAGGGAAAAGGCCCAGCAATAGATGCTCTCTTCTTGCTGCAGGAATGTCATAGTAAATTGGGTGTTCCCTCATACTTAATGCGGTTACATCTATGAGTGGCACCATTTGGGTGCCTGAATAATACCCTGGCCATTCTCCGAAAGGTCCCTCATCCACTAATTTGGCTGGATCTTTAATAACACCCTCTATTGCCAATTCTGCATCTGTAAGCACTGGAAGATTGACGGTATTTGCAGCAGTTATCCTCAAACTTTCCCCTAACAGACCGCCGGCAAGCTCTAATTCTCCACCCATTCCAGATGGACGCGTAACAGCCGCCATATAAACAGCTGGATGATGACCAATTGAAATTGTAATAGGTAATGGTTTTGCTGCTTGCCTGTATTGAGAAATGATATGATTGGCGTCGCTGTGAGGATTTGTCATTATCCCTAATTTATTGTCACTAAATACCTGTATTCTATATATTCCCATATTGAGTTTTCCATCCAAATCCCTAAGAATTACAAGTCCTGAACTTATGTAAGGCCCGCCATCTAGTTCATTGTGATAGATTTTAGGTAATATACTAAGCGGTGTTTCGTTTTTTATAACTTTTGTTTGAACTGGCGCTTCTGAAGTCTCCTTTACTTTTGATTGTCTATTATATATTTCAGATATCTTATTAATATTCGATTCAGACTTTAGATCGAGTGCAAGAATGGCCCTTTTTTCTGTAGATATAATGTTTGTAATGACAGGTATGTTGGATCCTTTTACATTTGAAAAATAAAGAACTGGAAACTTGCCTAAATCCTCAAATTTTTCTACCAATCCAGTAATGCCATATTTTGGATCCACTTGATCATTATAATATAAAAACTCATCACCTAATTTTTCATAGACTTCTCGTAAATACGTTTTAAGGTTTTTTGGCATATAATACTGTATTTTAATTAACTTATTTAAAATTTTGATAAGATCATATAGGTGATGCCGTAACTAAAATGTCTAACTAAATAGTAAGATTTTCTTTTC
>JBMFVR010000219.1:0-1596 GCA_049965895.1 Nitrososphaeria archaeon
ATAGTAGTTGTTTCCGTTCCGCTTAACTTCAATCGGCCCATAACTTTTCTTCAGCTCGTTTGCCACATCCCTAACCCATTCTTCCATATTACCTATTAGGTAATATACATTAATAAACATATCTGAGATGAGCTATATCAATGAAGTGATTTGCATTTTACTGTTAAAGCTCACAGAATGATGTATATTACCTAAAAATTGAGGAGTTAGGGTTAAAAAAGAATTACGTAGATGTCATAAGGAGCAAAACCGGCCTAGTTCCTGATGCATACTTTACGGGAACTAAACTCTGGTGGCTGATGCAGAACATAAATGACATAAAAAGCAGAATCCTTTCCGATCATCTAATATTTGGAACAATAGATTCGTGGTTAATCTGGAATTTAACGCGAGGAATCAGGGATTCACTAACTCCTGACAGGAGAGGCGCCCATGTGACTGATTATTCAAATGCATCAAGGACCATGTTGTTTGATATTAATAGGCTGCAATGGGACCGTAATTTACTTGAAATAGAAGGTAATATACCAACTGATGTGCTTCCCCTTCCCCGACCATCAAGTGAGAGACAGGCATATGGGTTTGTTGGCAAGGAAATTGCAAAGCTGTTTAACTACGCTGATGCGCCAGTGACAGGAGATGTGGGTGATCAGCAAGCTGCCCTATTTGGGCAGGCCTGTTATAATGAAGGGAGCGTAAAGTCAACATATGGCACGGGCAACTTTATTTTGATGAATACTGGAAATAAAATAATCAGGTCTGGTGCCAACCTGCTTGCAAGGTTTTTTATTCTACAAAAGAGGGAAGGACAAACTACGCGCTTGAAGGCAGCGTATTTATTACGGGGGCTGCCGTGCAGTGGCTTAAGAACAACTTGAAAATAATTGGAAGTATTAATGGAATAGAGCGCCTTGCTGAAAAGACACCAGATACCGGAGGGGTTTACTTTGTGCCGGCATTTGCCGCCTTGCAGCACCGCACTGGGACCAGTATGCAAGGGGGTTTTGGTTGGGCTCACCGGAGGGACAGGCAGGGCGCAGATAGCTAGAGCTACACTTGAATCAATAGCCTACCTGAACAGGGATGTAATTGAAGCAATGGTCAGGGACATCGGGACCAGCATAAACAGCATCAAGGTTGATGGTGGGGGCAAAAACAACTTCCTCATGCAATTTCAGGCTGACATCACCGGCATGGAAATATTAAGACCATATACACTTGAAACAACAGCTCAGGGGCAGGTTACCTTGCAGGTTTGGCCACAGGCTTCTGGAATGGCTTGAAAGAGCTCAGCTGGAAAGTGGACAGGGTGTTTTATCCAAGGATGGACAGCAAAGTCAGGGAAAGGCTTTATGCCGGTTGGAAGGCGGCAGTAAAGAGGTCACTGGGCTGGGCAACTGATGTCCCATGGGCATATGAGTCATATTGATATGGTTCTTTGGGTTTTGTCCATAAATTATGAAATTTAAGCACAGGATAAGGTAATGCCAGCTTTTTTGCTTAGCCTGTTTTGCATTTACTGTTATTTTGCATGTTTTTCTGCTTTCCTGAGCGCGTTTTTCTGACTTTCCGGCATGATGCAGGCTGACTGATCTT
>JBMFVR010000220.1:0-1574 GCA_049965895.1 Nitrososphaeria archaeon
TTTTATTGGCATTCCTAAGAAATGAGCGTAGAGATTATTTGCATATCTTTGCAAGATAACTTATATCCTTGATTTAAGCTTATAGTTAGAAAATATTTATGAAGATAAAATTATGAAAACCCCTAAAGACAAAAACTTGCTAATCTTCAGTATTGCAAATCCTGATTTTGTTACAAAATTTAAGAGGAAGGATCTGCTGAGTCAGGATTTGAACGGATTTTTTAAAAAGGTTCATTATGTGTTTTTGCTTGACAAACCATTCAAACCTTACACAGAAAAGATCGATGCCACATACTCTGCTCTGTATTTAAGCAACAAACGATTTGCGCGCTTTCAAAGGGGCCAGTTAAGGCATTTGAACACAGCGATTTCATTGGTGTATAATTTTTTGTACTTATGGCGTTATGTCATTCATAACAATATCAGCGTGCTCTTTTCACAGGAGCCATTTGTTCGTGGAAGCCTTGCTTATGCCATTTCAAACGTTACCGGTAGGCCGTATGTAGTAGAGGTATGCTCAAACTTTAAAAATAAACATTGGGAAGAGGGACGTCTGGAAGTATCTATACTAAAGACTATTGATCGCGAGAAAAAACTATTGCGTTTTATACTGCTCCATGCGAATGCAGTTATTGCAGATAGGGATAACTATTGGAATGATGGGATAATACCTCATGAACTCGGGAATAGATATTTCCGTTATCATTTTTCCATGGAAGAGGCTCATTACTCACCCCCGGAAAACAGGTTAAATCTCAAACAAACATATAATGCTCTCAATAAAAAGGTTGTTCTCTATATAGGACGGTTGGTTAAAGAAAAGAGATCAGAAGATTTATCTCTGGTAGCAAAAGAGCTGTTCTTGCGGAATGACCTGCCAGATACAATAATGTGGATTGTTGGAGACGGACCATTGAAGTCACATCTTATAGAGGAAATAAAAAAATATGGGTTATCTGATAAGGTTTTGTTTATAGATAGCCAAACCACTGCTATGGTTGCCAACTTTCTTTCGACTGCGGATGTTGTGATAGCACCGCACGCAGGATGGGTCATTCCCGAATGCCAGCTTGCTGAAACACCTATAGTCGTCTATGACTTTGAGTGGCATAGAGAAGGGGTGGCAGATGGTAAGTATGGTATCATTGTTCCATATCGTGATGCAAGGGCAATGGCAAATGCGGCAAAGGATGTTTTATTGCATCCTGACAAATACAAACCAATGATGAAAGCGGCGCGGCAGTGGGTGCTGCAGAACAATACGCTCGAACGAGAGATTGCAGATAAGCTGAAGATATACAGGGCAGTGCTTGGAGAATAGAATACCCCGTCCCTTCGGGACACCCCTTTTATCAAAAAGGGAATTTATGAATAATACTTGACGGATACGGATACTTTTTTATAAAAACATAATATGGCTAACCCATTTTTTTCAGTAATTATACCAACCTATAATAGGGCTCATCTTGTTGGTGAGACAATAGAGAGTTTTCTCAAGCAAACATTCAAAGACTTTGAGTTGATCATAGTGGATGATGGGTCTACAGACAATACAAAGGAAGTAATCAGCAAAT
>JBMFVR010000221.1:0-1571 GCA_049965895.1 Nitrososphaeria archaeon
ATGGTGTTTATAGTTTCCATAAACGTTAAACTACCATCCTGCGCTAAAAAAGTTTTGATCCACTCCCGAGAAAATCGTCGGATGAAGTGTTCATCACTTGATTATATTACCCCCTTTACCTATAAAGTTAACTGACGGCCTTGTTTTCAGCTTCTTCACTATAGTCTGCACATCGCCAGGGCCTGTAACCTTCCTGAGCTTTGCATTTATGACCAGCTCAACATGGTGCATCTTCCTTGATGTCAGCCGTTTGTCTTCATCAACATACGCCTGCCTTGATGTAAGCACCTTCCACACGATATTTGCCAGCTTCCTTGCAGTAGCAACTATTGCCAGCTGGGCAGGCTTTCCCTTCCTTACCTGCTTTGTGTAGAATGACTTTATCACATTCTTTTCCTTTGACTTTACTGCCCCGTTGACTGCCAGGGTAAGGGCATACTTCAGGTTCATGTCACCCTTCTTTACCTGGTTGTGAGATGATACATAATCGCCTAAATTGCCTGCCTTTGGCACAACTCCGGCATATGATGCAAGCTTTTTCTTGTCTGGGAACCTTGTTATGTCCCCTGTCCTTGCCTTTATGGTTACGGCAACAAAGGGTCCTATGCCGGGTATGGTCATCAACAGTCTTCATCGTTAGAAGCTGCGATGTTTATTTCCTGCTCCAGCTGGTCGTGCTGCTCTGTATAAAGCTCAAGCTCATTCAGGTACATTGCAAGCATTATGGAGTCCTCGTGAGGAAGCTCAAGGTCAGCCAGCCTTTCAAGGCCTTCAACGCCAAATATGTCTGAAAGGTCATAGAACTGGTCCTGCATCATATTCCTCTCTATTAATGCGTGCACCTGGTTCTTGACCATGGCTGCCTTATGGCCAATTTCAACCATGCTTGATGTGAGGAACCTAAGGCCTTCAATGTACTGGGATGGTATGTAGCACCTGCTCACATATCCAAGGGCATCCTCCTTAACCATCTTCACTGAATCCCTTCTGTCGGTCTTTATCTGGGATTTCCTTTCAGATGGTGTTATCATGTGCACTTCATACTTTGCAGACAGCATCCTTGACAGTGTCTTTCCAGTGGTGCTTGCTTCTATAACAACTGTTGATCCTTCAGGAACTTTGTTCATAAATTCATTGACTCCATTTTTTGTCGTGCTGAATTCAAACGTCTCCATCAGGTTATAGCTATCATCGAACGTGCTCACCACGCAGTTCCTTTTATGCGCATCAATTCCCACTATCATTTCATTATTTTACCTCCTTTGCTGGCGAACCCATAAATCCGGGACCGACAAACTCCCGATCGTGTTTTGGGCACATGTGGGTCAGTCGTTCTTTGGTAAGAGGCGGCCATGCTGTTTAGAGTGCACGTGGCACAAGTAGATCGCTGGCCGCCCGGATTTATGAGTGCACCGATGCTTATATGGTTTGCACTGGCTATAAGATTTTCATACCCGCTGTTAATCCTGGATTCCAGGTTTTCTGCATTGAAATTTCTGGTCCTTGAGTTAACCGCCTTAATCTTCGTGCCGTCTATTCCAACAAGTTCGTTACTGAAAAGGTCTAGCCTA
>JBMFVR010000222.1:0-1548 GCA_049965895.1 Nitrososphaeria archaeon
CACCGACTTGTTTCTCCACTTGTTGCCCCATGTGGGCGTTACAGAGCAAAAGTCACAGGCATAAGGACATCCCCTTGCAGTTTCAATGCATGTAACAGTATCGTTGTCACCGAAGGTTTTAAAAAAGTAACGGTCCTTGTTTACAAGGTCCAGTGCAGGCAGCGGCAGGCTGTCCAGGTCCTCTATGAGCGCCCTGGGCCTTGTCCTGACAAACTGGTCCCCCTTTTTGTAAACTATTCCCGGGATTTTGCCGAAGTCATCGCCGCCTTCTGCTGCCCTTGCTATGTCAACTATCGTATTGTCGCCCTCGCCCAGCACCGATATGTCAAATCCCTGCCTGAGCATTTCGTATGGCAGAAATGTAGCGTGGTGTCCGCCGGCCACAAGTATCGTTTTGGGATTTTGTTCCTTTATTCTGCGCGCAATCTCTCCTGCGGTATTGTGCGCGGCAGTGGCATGAAGGGTTATGCCAACCAGATCGGGGTTAAATTTTACGGTTTCATCAACGACCTGATCTATTGTAGCAATTTTATCTGCCTCCATGTCAATGACCTTAACTGAACTGCCCTTCAACGTCAGGACAGCGCCTGCAAGTTGCAGGATACCAAGGGGAGCCGGAAGGAAGCCCCACTTTGTGAGATATGCGCTCCCCGAATAGTTGGAGGGCCTAATGAATGTGACCCTAACCATGATACCGTTGTTACAAAATTTGAATAAATGTCTTCCGCAAAAATTTTTCATTGCAGATAAATGTGAACTGCAACCGGCTGGCTCATGATAAGCTGGAAGAATTCAGCATAACCGTGGTCATGCAGGCATAAGGATGTACCCAGGGCCTTTTGTCAATTGCTGAACCCCATCGATTTTCAATCCGCAAAATACACTCTCAAGGGAATTTTGTTGACCCTGTGGCAGCTGGATTCCTGTGTTTGTTAGTGCCTGTCATGTATTTTTATGCCTGAACAATGCTTTAACTGTTCTGAACCTTGGTCATGCTCAGGTTCACTGTGTACCGTCCAAATTCCCTGCCCCATGTTTCCTGTCAAATTGGTCAATCAATTGACAGGTTTAGGAAGCAGTGTGATATGCTTGATGCAATCACCTTGCAAGCAGGCCGAGCAGGCCGACAGCGCGCTTCAGCTGGGCCGGGGCAAAGCCTACAAGTATCCTGACATCGTCCTTTCCTATTATCCCTGTCAGCTTGATGCCAACAAGCACGAGCACAAGCGCTATTTCCCAGGAGAACACGCCCAGCAGCGCAATTATTATGAGGGCTGAAGTGAGGGCGTTTTTCCTGTCCATGACAAACACCCCCTGCCAGGCCGAAAAGGCGATGAGGAGCACCGATGTGAGCACGGCGTTGGTTGACTGGGCAATTGCAGCACCAAGCACGCTCAGCCTCGGTATCAGGGCATATGAAACGCCGACAACCTCGGCAGCGCTTACAATGCCTATAACTATGAAGGGCTTGTAGTTCTTCTTTGCAGCGATCATGAACATCGACAATGATTGAAAGGGCATAGTTGCCGTAACAAACAGTATCAGGAG
>JBMFVR010000223.1:0-1547 GCA_049965895.1 Nitrososphaeria archaeon
GTAATTGGCAAAAATACGCTTATTGAGGATTCATACGTTGGCCCATTTAGCAGCGTTGGGTCCAATGTGGCAATCAGAGGCAGCAAGATTGATAACAGCATAATTATGGACGGTTCCCAAATAGAGAATATTGAGCTTGATAGTTGCCTTATAGGGAGAAAGGTTTCAATAAAGGGACAAAGGGGAAAGGGGAACAGGCTAAGGTTAAGCCTGGGAGACTATTCCATGCTGGAGGTGGAGTGAATTGGATTGCAATAAAATTCTGGTTACAGGCGGTCTTGGCTTCATAGGCTCAAACTACTTGAGGTACCTGGAAAGCACGGGCTTTTCTGGAAAAGTAACTAACGTGGACAAAGAAGGAATTGGCTCCAATTCGGAGAACCTAAAGGGTCTCAAGCTGGACTACGAGCATAAAAAGCTGGACATTTCCGCAGAAAAATTTGATTTTTCGGGCTGGGACTGCATTGTGAACTTTGCCTCTGAAACGCACGTCGACAGGTCCATTGCTGACCCCCACAGCTTCGTCATGAACAATGTATGGTCTGCCTTTAACCTCCTGGAAAGCTTGAGGAAAGGCAATACGGGGGTCAGGGTAGTGCACGTATCAACGGATGAAATATACGGCGAAGCAATTCAGGGAAGCTTCAGTGAATCCTCGCCGTACAGGCCATCAAACCCGTATTCAGCCACAAAGGTTGCACAGGAAGCCCTTTTCCTTTCCTACATCAGAACTTACGGCGTAAATGCGTCCATTGTAAGGCCGTCAAACAACTTCGGACCTTATCAGTTTCCTGAAAAGCTCATACCAAAGACCATAATAAGGGCATTAAATGGGCTGAAGGTTCCCATATACGGTTCCGGTAAACAGGTAAGGAGCTGGATACACGCCAGGGACACGGCTGAGGCAATACAGCTTGTCCTTGAAAAGGGATGTAAGGGGGAAGTGTACAACATCCCTGGCATTCAGGAAATCGAAAACGCTGAGCTCATTAAGAATGTTCTGTACATGCTTGGCAGGGACGAATCGTCAATCGAGCACGTTGATGATAGGCCAGGCCATGATTTCAGGTACAGCATAACAGGTGAAAAAATAAAGGCCCTTGGGTTCAGGCACAGAACTTCCCTTGAAGATGGGTTAAAGCTGACTGTGGCCTGGTACGTTGAGAACAGGGGATGGTGGGAGCCCCTGATAAAGGACGACCCTTCCCTGGTGAGCGAGCAGCCATGGAAACTCTAGTTATAGGTGGAACGGGGCTACTTGGGTCAGAGCTTGCCAAAACATGGGACGTTGATTTCGCGCAGAGAAGCGCCTTAAACGGCAGAAGGTCTCACTTCCTTGACCTGAACGACCACGGTTCAATTAAAACTTTGCTGAATGAGCTGATGCCTGAAAGGGTTGTGATTTCCGCGGCAATTACTGACGTGGATTACTGTGAGGAGCACCCCGATGATGCGTTCAGGGTGAACTATGAAGCAGTTAAGATAATTGCTGATAGCCTGAAAAGATGGAACGGCTACCTGCTGTTCCTGTCAACCGATTACGTTTT
>JBMFVR010000224.1:0-1519 GCA_049965895.1 Nitrososphaeria archaeon
TGGATTTCATTTTCATTTTTCAGCTTGAAAGTAATCATTGCTGTGACATTGCCATTAAAAGGTTTTATAAATTTAGCTCCGCTGACCTTCAGGCCTACATTTAAAAATTTGAAATGCACATCCAGACTGTTATTTACGTTATCTGCAGCAGAGAGCTGGGGTAAAATACTGATTGCAAGGAGTATAAATATCAACAATATGATAAATCCTTTGTTCCATTGAGCGTGCATAATTATTAATAGGTACATTCATTAAAAATTTTCCCTAAAGTGAAAGAGCCTTGAGAAAGATTAAGCATCTATTTTCATATAATGTTTTAGAGAGAATATGGGCATTAGCTTTATAATAGAAGCAAGATAATTCCTTATATTTTTATATTTGTATATTCATATATGCTGATGATGCCTAATGAGCGAATCCAACTGTCTATAAGGCCGTTAAAATTCAAAATTTAAGTTGATTAAATCTCCAGTTATTTCCCTTTTAAACTCATAGAAATGGATCAAGATGACCTTCCATCGTTATAATGAAATTCATAGCATCTTTTTCCTGATACTGTGCGTCACACAGATATATAGAAATGTACTTTACGTTGACACACATCTTAAGAGGGATTATACGTCATAGGCAAGATGTAAAAAAGGGTATATGAAAACACAGTGGCACAGCTAAAATGAAAAAAAATTTAATAATGTGTTATATATCTATTTATATGGAGGAAAAATGATATGAATAAATTTCTGATAATAATAACAGTTTTTGCACTGTTAGTATCTTTTGTGGCATTAATCCCATTGACGAGTGCAAATGCATCGGGTTCCGTTACATTAAGTCCTGACGTTTTCAGTTCAGGGAGCACCGTCCTGACAGTGGCAAATGGAGGTAGTTTCGGTTCAGGATCCACCGTTTATTTCTACATATCCACATCACAGAGCTCATCAGGCATAATTGGTGGATATGACGGGAAATACACTCTTGGTGCCGGCAATACAACACTTTCCAATGCACTGTTCCAGATGACAGTTCCTTCAGGACTGACCAATGGAACATATTACATACTGGCAGCGGATTCAGCAACCGTAAGCGCTGCCGAATTTGCCAAACCGTTCAAGATATACATTACAGACTTATCACCAAACCTGATTATTTCTGGAGGTCAGCCAACACTGGCTGCCGGCATTTCAGGAAGTGGCTGGGATCCAGACTCTGTGGTCTCCGTTTATCTTGATCTTGGAGATGGATACTCGCTAACATCGCTCCTTCTGGGGACAGTGAGCACAGGTTCCAATGGGTTCATAAATGCGGGTTCTTCCGTGGTAATGTCACAGGTTCCAATGGGTTCATACAATATAATAGGCATGGAGACATCTTCATCATCACAGAACTATGGCATCACTGCGGATGCCAGAATATCAGTATCCCCTTACATATCTGTGACGCCGCAGGATATAAACGGTCAGGCAGGGGCATCCCTCACAGTCAATGGTTACGGTTTTCCATCTGGATCTAAAATTCAATC
>JBMFVR010000225.1:0-1518 GCA_049965895.1 Nitrososphaeria archaeon
TTAAGTTTCTCTTCTCAATAATTATGCAAGGCAGCAAAAAACCAGGCCATTGCAAGGAAGGGCAGGGAGACGAGGCTGAGGCTTAAGGGAATGTCCGTTCAAGGTTAAGGTGTTAAAGAACCACCTTAACGCAGACACCCTTGAAAAGCTCAGGAAAGTTGTACGTACGCGCCGATGTCTTCAAGGTCAAATGCATAGTACCCATCCCTTCTGAGTTCCTCCTTGTTCTCTATTTTTATTGCAACTATTCCATAGGTCCTTTTCTCCGCATCCACTTCCTGCGCCTTCCTGACCAGCTCCTTGAGTATCATCCGTGCTTCCCTTTCGCTTAAATTTTTCCATTTACATTCAATAAATGCAGTTTTCCTGCCATCTGAAGCCACCAGGTCTATTTCCCTGTCCCTGTGCCACCAGCTTCCGAACTCCGTATATTCAGGTATCAGCCTTTTGGATATCTGCTCAACCAGCAGGATTTCAAACCTTTTCCCAAAGTAGGATGATAGCCTTGATCTGTCGATGGTCGCTGAACCCATTTCCACTTCCTCCTTTAGCCTGTATGTGAAGTTGAACCAGAAATCAAACATGGTATCCTTTATGAAATATATGCCGTTTCTGATGTTCCCCATAAAGGGAACCTTCCGCTGAACGAACCCAAGCCTTATCAAATTTTCCAGGTAGGGGTAGATTTCCCTGGAGTTAAAGCCCACAAAGTTGGCGATATCAGTGGGCCTAGTGTTTCCAAAGGCTATGGCGTTTAGCACGGAAAAGTAAATCCTTGGTTCCCTAAAGTCCTGCGAGATCACAAAATATGGCTCCCTGTAGAAGTACCCGTACTGGCTTAGAAACTCATTGACTATAAAATCTTCTGGGCCCGCATAAATAGATGCCCTGTTGATGTACTCGGGCACTCCCCCAGTTATCATGTAGAATTGAAGTGCGCTGTAAAGGTCCCTGTTGAGCAGTTCCATTGCATGCTCCAGCTTAAGTTCCCCAATCAGCATATCCCTGGTTCTCCTTCCATAAAGCGGTGATGAATATGAAAGCACAGCCTCGCTCATGATGCCCATGGCAGACCCTGAAAGCACAATGAAGATTTTCGATTTTGACAGTTTAAAATCCCAGACCCTCTGCATTACACTGAGAATGCTCCTGTCGGCCCTTATCAGGTAGGGAAACTCATCAATTATAAGGTAAAATCTCTCGCCCGGTATTTTATCCGAGAAGTATTCAAAAAGCTGTTCCCAGCCGTTCAGCTGCAGTTTAAGCAGGAGGTCATCGTTCAGTAATTCTGCCAGGCGGCGCTTGAGCGAATCAACCTGAATCTGCACTGATGTGTCATCTGCAACATAAAATGCTCCCTTCTTGTTCTTTATAAATTCAAAGAGCAGCCTTGTCTTCCCTATCCGTCTCCTCCCATACATGATAATCAGTTTACCACCTTCTGATTTCCATTCCTTCTCAAGCATTTCAAGCTCTTCGCGCCTGTCAACAAATCTACTAATCATAATTAGTACTAAA
>JBMFVR010000226.1:0-1512 GCA_049965895.1 Nitrososphaeria archaeon
GGGGCAGATATGTCAGCCATGGCATTACCAGTAATGAAGGCAGTGCTCAAGGGTGGGAGTGAAGGCGCCAAAAGGTTGCTTTCAAAAACCATCCTTGAATACAGGAGCACCCTCTTTCTTACAGGTTCCAAAAACACCAATGAGCTGAAGAAAAAGAGGAAGATACTTCTCGGTCCATTAAATGAATGGGCTAGGAGTGTAGGCATTTTATGATGGATCATTCTGAAATAGTGGCCAGGGTTGATTCATTTATTAGTGATTTGCTGAAGGGAAACCTAGATGTTTACAAGGCTTCAATGCATTTGGTATCGGCGGGAGGAAAAAGGCTTAGACCACTACTTACGGTGAGGTTCTATGAATCACTGGGGGGCGTGGCAGAAGATATAATCGAAGCAGCAGCAGCTGTTGAACTGGTTCATAACTTTACTCTTGTTCATGATGATATAATGGATAATGATGATTATAGAAGGGGTGTGCCGACAGTGCATAGGGTTTATGGTCAGTCAAAGGCCATACTTGCAGGCGACCTTCTTTTTGCTGAAGCATATAAAGCGCTTTCCATGTCGCGTGTTCTTAGTAGAGACCCTGAAAGGTTCTTAAGGTCAAGCATGGCCCTTACGAATAATGTGATTTTGGTATGCGAGGGGCAGGAAATGGATATAACGCCACCTAGCAAATTTAATGAAAACTTTTACTATGAGCTGATAAGGAGAAAGACTTCGGCACTATTTATTGCTTCAGCCACTATAGGTGTTTATGCCTCAGGTAAGTATGAATATGAAAAAGCTGCAAGAGCTTATGGTGATGGTCTGGGCATCGCATTCCAGATAGTCGATGATTTGCTTGGAATTGTTGGTGATACAAGGGAAACTGGAAAGCCAGTTGGTTCAGATTTAAGGGAGGGAAAGAGAACATTACCCATAAGCATGGCAATTAACCTTGCTGATGAAGAGCTGAAAAAAAGGATACTTGAAGTTTACGGTAAACCATCAAGTGATAGTGAAATGCAGGATATAGTGAGTAAGATAAAGTCAATTGGTCTTGAAGATCGGACATTAAAAATTGCACGCAATCATGCAGAATCTGCACTAAAATCGCTTGAAATGATTCCAGAATCGGATTCCAAGAGGAGCTTGGAGGAACTAGTTGAGCTTGCAATCAGGAGAAAAAAATAAACTAAGAGAAACTATTAAGAAAATAGCTGCCCAGAATGCTTTAAAACATGGTGGCAGGGCTGATCCGTCATCTGTAATGGGTAAGCTACTTGCATTAAAGCCTGAACTCAGGGGCGGGATAAAGGATCTAATGCCACTGGTCAGTGAAATATGCTATGAGATTTCATCGATACCACAGGAAAGATTGAGTGAAATTTACGGTGAAAAAGGGGATATAAAGAAAAAGGTAGAACAGGATCTTCCTGAACTTCCAGGGGCAATTCCTGGAAAGGTTGTAACGCGCTTTGCGCCAAATCCAAACAGCGCGCTGCATCTTGGCTCATCTAGGGCTGCGGTG
>JBMFVR010000227.1:0-1489 GCA_049965895.1 Nitrososphaeria archaeon
ACGTTCGTCGTTGACAGAGGTCCTTGGTACAAATGGGCTTTTGAAGTTCTTGGACTTAATTATTATGAAACGTTCGGCAAGAGGAACAGGATAGAGAGGTTCTTTGCTACATTGAAGAGGAGGACAAAGGTTTTTTCCAATAATGTCAATGCAAAAAAGCTTCACATAAAGGCCCTTAATGTAATGTTAAGGGTTTTCTTTACATTCTACAACTGGTTTAGGTTCCACAAAGGTATAAACGGAATACCTGCATCAGGAGGTGGTCTTATTTGACCAGCATCTATTAAACTAAAAGAAATATTTCTATGGATAATGTAGATGTTCACTCCCATATGCTGCCTGAAAGTGCAATAAAGGAACTTGGCGGTACAATAACATCAGACAGATTGAATTCTAAGGAATATGTAATAAATGTTTCTGGAAAAATAATAACCTCAATTACAGCCGGCTTTTTTGATTTACATGCAAGAAAACAGGAATTAAAAGCCTTCGATATAGGTAAACAGATTATTTCTCCAACTCATCACCTGTTTATGTATTCAAGCGACCCCAGCATTTCAGCAAAAGTTGCCGCTGTTCAAAATGAATCTCTGTATAAAATACACAAAGAAATGCCGGCACAATTTCTTATTAACGCGACATTGCCTCTAAATGATACCCGATTGGCGCTGCAAGAACTAGAGAAAGCGTATTCAAAATTTGAAATAAGCGGTGTTGAGATAGGAACAAATATAGGCGGAAAAAACCTTGATAATGTATCATTGTATAGCGTTTATGAAAAATTGCAAGAACTTTCACTCCCAGTCTTTGTTCATCCAAATGATGTAATGGGGGGAGAAAGGTTATCAAAATATTATATGGCCATAGTTATAGGGACGTTGGCTGAAACAACGGTAGCATTTACAAGCGCCCTTTTTGGCGGCATATTCCAGCAGTTTCCGAAATTAAGGTTCATATTTTGCCACGGCGGAGGAGCAGTCCCCTACCAGATAGGAAGAATTATGCACGCACTTAAAGTAAGAAATGAAGTAAAGGACAAGGGTATAACGCTCGAAAATTCGTTAAAAAACATTTACTGGGATACTGTGTTATTTGATAATGAATCGTTAAATTTCCTAATAAAGAAATTTGGTGATGACCATGTAGTTGCTGGCACAGATTATCCTTTCAATATGGGAGATTTTGATTCTATCAAAAAAATAGAGGAACTTAAGCAATTAACTAAAAATAGCAGAAGATCAATACTTTACAACAATGCTGCCAAATTATATAACCTACATTAAATTTAAAAACCTTAACTTCGCAATTTTTTAGGGAATATTAGTTCTTTTTATAATTTTCAAAACATATTCGTTGCAGTTGTTGTTATCAGAAATCATCCAATAATTAATGGGTCATGAAAGAGCTCTTATAGAGTCTAAGGAAAGGAAAAATTGGGCGCGGGATAAGTGGTAAATGGCATGAACAGTAGGAAAGATGGCTGCAAAGG
>JBMFVR010000228.1:0-1482 GCA_049965895.1 Nitrososphaeria archaeon
AAGGTTGAAATCGCCCATACAGAACAAGAGGCCATACATGATCTTTGCAGTCAGCGTAGCGCTGGCTTCTGCTGTTCTACTTGCACTAAGTTCAATTTCAGTAGCATTCTTTGTTCTCGCTTTCCTTATTGCCGCAATACCTGATGGCATTGCATGGACCCTGGGAATACAGATTGCAAACACCACATTCAAGCCTGAGGAGATTGGAACATCAACATCATTCTTCAGCTCATCCATGATGATTACGTCAGCATTGATGCCGCTGATTGGATACATGTTCTCAGTAAAGTACTTCGGCTTCACCACAACACTCTGGATATTTGCTGTGGTTACAGGAATATTCTTTATATGGGAACTGGCACTCAGGCCTGCAAAAGATGTTGCGTCACAGGAAAGCTACCCTGAAAAGTCTTGAGGCGAAATCATGGCAAATATGTTGCTGTTAATCACCAGTGAGGAAGATAAGAAAATAAGGATATTACCAGGAAGCGGGCATAATATGAATGCACAGGATGCAGTCTCTTCCGTGGATAAATATAAGGAAACACAGCCCTGTTCCATGATGGAGGAAGCATGAAAAGTCAGAGGATCGCGCTGAATGCAAGCGTACTTTACACGGTTGTGATTATTGTTGCCCTCACCTTTGCCATAAGGGCCAGCAACAACATGGTTCAAACAACAATACCCCTCCTGGCCAAGTATGACCTTTCATTCAGCCAGTTTCTTATTGGGATTTTAGTTGCGGCACTTTCAGCTTCCGCGCTGGTTGCCTCACTTCTTAACAGCACTATTCAGGTTAGGTTTCGCAAGAAATTGTTCGTTGGGGCTTCATTTGCATATCCACTGACAATATTTCTCTTTTCATTTTCGTCTCCAGTTTCAGTACTGGCCTTTGTGATAGCCAGTGGCATATCATATGGTTTTATTTTCCCCAATATAATGACTTCTGCAGGACTGTTTCCGGACAGGAATGTGAGGGAGAGGATACTTGCAATTTACACTCTTTCATTGGCAGTTAGCCTAATTGCTGGGCCCTCCTTAGAATCTCTCATAGTAGCTCATTATTCTCTTAAATCAGCCTTTCTTTTTTTTGTTCCTCTTGGAATTGTCGGGGCAGTGCTTTCCCCATTTGTCAGATTCCCTGAAGAGAAAAAGTCCACGAAGAGGTCATCCGTATGGGTGCACCCCGGTTTCAGGGTGGGAATTTACACCTTTCTGGTATACAGCATGTCAACGGCACTGATTCTTTCGTTTGGAGGAATATTTGCGAAGCAGGTTTATGGGGCTTCCTATTCTCTGGTCACTCTCCTTTTCGCACTTTTCTTTACGGCGTCTTTCGCAACAAGAGTGTTATTTTCGATCCTGAAGATTGGAAGCATATTCCCGTATGTGATGCTTATGATGTCGATTTCAATTCTTGGGCTGATTATGGTTTTCATTAGCAATAATATAGTGATTTATGCAATCGCATACGTTATTCTC
>JBMFVR010000229.1:0-1467 GCA_049965895.1 Nitrososphaeria archaeon
AGTGCACGTTCTTAGGCTAATCCTCAGTGGCGCACTTGACAGGTATCCCAAACTGCATATAATAGTGGGGCATCTTGGAGAAGCCATACCATTCATGATGAACAGGTTGGACGTAATGCTTCCTGTAAAGCTTACCGGGCTTGAACGGCCGATAAGTTCTTACCTGCGTAAAAATGTGAGCTACACCATAAGCGGCTTTAATTTTATTCCGCCATTTCTCAATTTGCTGCTTCAGGTTGGAATTGAAAGGATCATGTTCTCTTCAGATTATCCATATTCATCAATGAGCAATGCTAGAAGCTTTCTACAAAGCTTGCCACTGAGCAGCGATGACAAGGAAAAAATAGCCCACCTAAACGCTGAGCGGCTAATGCAGTTCTGACTCCCTTACAGCCCTGCGCAGAATTGTTTCCAAGGCCTGAAGGCTACACTAATTTATAGATGACACTCGGTTATGCTCAACTATTAAGGAGATGATTTCTTTAATGAGTCTGTAACAGCTTATGATTTTCTTTATCCACTAAAAACACCCTGCAAGATGGCCTAAAAAATCTGGCCATTTATAACCTTAAAGCTTTAATTTAAAAAAGCAGAATTTGTTTTCGTCAATAGATTATTGAATATCTATCCATTACATTTAATCTCTCAGAATCTGTTTTGCCGCTGTTACAGGAACCATACAGATGAATTCCATGCCTGAAACGGCACGAATTTTTTGAAAAAGATTTACAAAACCACCCATGCCAGTTAATTGAGCCGTAAAATAAAAAATGCAATTGGCACTGTATGGCATGTTTCCAATGAAGATATGATGTGACCATCTAAATGCAAATTCCAAGCGACATCACCGTATCCAGCAGAGAATTCATGCCTGATGCTGGGGGGCAGTGCGGTCCGGGCTGAATTTTACTGCCATTGTGCGCAGTACCATCAGGGTTATCAGCAACACTGTGAAGCCAGCTATGTAATTCCAGTTCAGAATGCCGGTATATATGTAAATTATTATTTCTCTGACAAGGAAGATTATTGCTGCATCCAGCGCGTACTCCAGCTTGACCCTTTCCTTTGCAAAATACAAGGACACAAGCGCCATA
This sequence comes from Nitrososphaeria archaeon, assembly GCA_049965895.1. Taxonomy (GTDB): domain Archaea; phylum Thermoproteota; class Nitrososphaeria; order Conexivisphaerales; family UBA164; genus KM4347-05. Next base: position 1,095 of record JBMFVR010000229.1, read on the forward strand.
AGTTCGAGTATTATAACAAGGTTAAGTATATCGGTTATGAACTGCTGAAGTGTAGATTCAAGCGTCTGAAACACCAGCATATGAGGCAAGTACATTATAATGCTAACAACGGACAGGACAAGACCTGTAAAGAGCAGGGCGAATATTATTATGGCCGCCATCCAAAGGACCAATTGATGCTTGATCAATTATTAAATAAAATCATAGCATTTAATAAAATTTATGCCGAAACTTATAAATTTCAAAAGCTATCGGCCAAGAACATTCATTATGCCTCAGGTTGTGAACACTATTTGATGCTAGAGCATCCTGAAAACAATACTAAATGCATTGGGAAACAGCCAAATAATGCTTCTGCCATATGAAAGGTCAG
>JBMFVR010000230.1:0-1461 GCA_049965895.1 Nitrososphaeria archaeon
GTAAAAACGGAACTGAACACTGCAGAAATGATCAACGGAACTGTGCGGGGAAAGGTCATTCATGTAGATAAATTTGGCGATGTTGTGACAAACATAAAAAGTGACCATTTAATGGAATATTCAGAAATCACCCTGAATAAAACATCAATCAGGAGAGCCAAATCATTTTCAGAATGCGATGGTTTATGCTTTATCGAAGGTAGTAGCGGATATATAGAAATAATTGCTAACAGAAGAAAGGCCTCAGAAATGCTTGGACTAAAAACTGATGACAGTTTGAGGATTACAGTAAAATGAACAGCACCAGAAAAATTGAGATGATGTTTTCAGGAATAACAAAAATATATGACAGATTAAATGATATAATGAGCTTTGGGCTTTCACGCATCTGGCGACTTTATGCCAGCAGGGCCACGATCTCAGACAAAGATGGAAGGTTTTCTGTTCTTGACCTTGCGATTGGCACAGGATATATGTCTAAAAGAATACTTAAGGATTCGGGAAATGGCGCACAAATTGTGGGCCTAGATATTACAAGGAACATGCTGTTAGATGCTCAAAGAAACCTTGGAGACAAAGTGCCTCTGGTGCTGGGGGATGGAAAGGCATTGCCGTTCAGAAATGATGCTTTCGACTCCGTTGTCAGCGCATTTTCACTAAGAAGTTTTTTAGAAGAGGGGCCAATGCAACTGCTTACTGAAATAAAAAGGATACTTGTGCCACAAGGAAGGGCTGTCTTCGTTGATACGGGGAAGCCGGAAGGCAACTTTATGAACGCATTCTTTCATGTTTACATGAACATCATAAAGGAGCTAGGTGGCATCTACGACCACAAATCGTATAATTGGCTTGCAAGAAGCATATGGACTTTGGATCCGAGAAGATTCAAAATGTTAATGGATCAAGCTGGATACTCTGCAGAGGTTTACTCGCTGCCATTTGGCGTACCCTATCTCTTTATTGGAAAAAAGAAATGATTTATTGTTTATGGCATTGTGCCAAATATTTTACCGGCTATAAGGTTGGTAAAAAACGATGTAAGTATGTACCAAGTAACAAAGTTCATACCATAGCCTATGCTGATGGGTTTAACAGCCTCAAAGTAAAATATTGAAAATTTGAATGGAGAGATGGCAACTATTGAAGCCCCAAAGAAATAGCTAAGGAGATAGAACAGCACCAAGAACGGTATGAGCAGGTACAGGCTGACCTTCATCCTATCCATCTGCACCTTCATTGTCATTTCCTGCATCTGTTTCTGCTTTTTCTCAAGCTTCTCAATTTTTGCTTTATCCCCGGATTTAAGAGCCTGCCTGTACTCCTTCAAAAATTCGTTATACGCCTTCATAGTCTCATTGCTGGCTTTAAGGTCCACCTTTGCCCTTGTAAATGCATTGCTAATCAACGATGATGCTACAGCAACCATCAAAATTATGAGCGATGATTCAAATATCTGCATGC
>JBMFVR010000231.1:0-1458 GCA_049965895.1 Nitrososphaeria archaeon
GATCCTTCTTGTAGCATCAATTCCGATAGCTCTACCTGTAGTCCTTACCGTGACCATGGCACTTGGGGCGCTTTCACTTGCAAATAAGAAGGCCATAGTGACTAGGCTTGTTTCCATTGAGGAGCTGGCCAGCATGGACGTGCTTTGCAGCGACAAGACAGGAACGCTCACAGAAAACAAATTAACTGTGGGCACTGTATTTCCAGTGGACCAATCTGTTACCGCTCATGACGTTCTTCTTTATGCTGCGCTGGCATCCAGGCGTGATGACATGGATGCCATAGACCAGGCAATATATGCGCAGATTGGCTATGCGGACAAGGCATACAGGCAGCTGAAATTTGTTCCATTTGACCCGGTCAGGAAGAGAACTGAAGCCACGGTGGAGCTTAACGGGAATGCATTCCAGACGATGAAAGGTGAGCCGAATACCGTCCTTTCCCTCTGCAATGTCACAAATTCAGTCAAGGTAGAAATTGAGAAGGAAATCGATGGCTTTGCTGCCAGAGGGTACAGGGTGCTGGCTGTGGCAAAAAACGATGGTAATGGATGGCGGTTCATCGGCCTTATCCCACTGTACGACCCGCTGAGGAAGGATTCCAAGAATACAATAGTCACTGCTAGGCAGATGGGCATAGCGGTGAAGATGGTGACTGGGGACAATGAAGCCATAGCAAAGGAAATAGGGAGTGAGCTTGGTCTGGGGTCAAGGGTAATTTCGTCCGCAGACCTTGAATCTGCGATAAAATCGGAGAACTGGAAGGCGATAGAGGACGCTGACATATTTGCGCGTGTGTACCCGGAACACAAGTACACGATTGTCAGGGGATTAGAGGCCAGGGGGCATACAGTGGGGATGACAGGGGACGGCGTCAATGATGCCCCTGCGCTAAAAGAAGCCCAGGTGGGGATAGCGGTGGAGGGGGCTACAGATGCCGCCAGGTCGGCCGCTGACATAGTCCTTGCAGCTCCAGGCCTTTCTACGATAATAAACGCAGTGCAAGAGGGAAGAAGGATATTCCAGAGGATGCAGAGTTATGTGCTGTACAGGGTAGTTGAGACGCTGAGAATACTGGTCTTTGTTACAGCCACGATCATATTGCTGCATTTCTATCCCATATCAGCATTTCTCCTGATAATACTGGCGCTTCTTAACGACCTCCCAATAATAGCAGTGTCCACAGACAATGTGCTGTACAGCCAGAGGCCCGAAAAATGGAACATGAAATACATAGGCGGCCTTTCCGTCCTCCTTGGCGGCATGGGCTCGGTGGAAACATTGCTTCTAGTGTATATAGGCATGTTCATGTTCCATATGGGCATTCCAGCCATACTTTCGCTGGTTTTCCTGAAACTGGTCGTCTCCGGGCATCTGACCATGTTCGTTACGAGGACCAGGAGGGCCTTCTGGAAGGTCAGCCCAAGCGTGCCGCTGTTCATTGCCCTGATTTCCACAAT
>JBMFVR010000232.1:0-1442 GCA_049965895.1 Nitrososphaeria archaeon
CAATGCCTGACAGGGAAACGATGAAACTGGAATTGCAAAGAATTCAGGATGAGCTGATAGAAATGCACCAAAGAATTTCTGACCTAGAGGAAATCGTGGCTGGTTTTCTGGAAGAACTACTCGATGGTGAGGAAAATGCCTGACAAGACATGGAAGGCCGTGGAGCGGAGGGTTGCGCGCATGTTCAAAGGCAGCAGGAATCCGCTGTCGGGTTCAAATTCAGGGCGCACGCAGGCCGACGTAATTCACAATAAGCTGTACATAGAGGTCAAGCACAGGGCAAAAATCCCGTTTTACAAAGTCTGGCAGGACACCGTCTCAAAGGCAGGCAAGGAAGGCAAAGTGCCCGTGGTGATATTCCACGAAAAGGGTTCAGACAAGTATATTGCCATGGTTGACGCAGAATATTTAGCCGACCTGGTATGAGCAAGAAAATTATAAAAATCAGGGAGCCGGAGCGCAACAGCCAGGTGCGGCTGCGCAGGCGACAGCAGGTCAGGCGCAGGACAGCGGTGGTGCGCCCGCGCCAAACCCCCCAGCTGGAAAGGCTAACCCGCGACGAGCTGCTTTTCCTCATGAAACAAAAAAAGATAGAAAAAAAGATGAAACAAAAGCGTTGCACAGACGTGCAACAAAACGTTGCAGATGTGCAATATCTATCAGGTGATGACAATGGAATATGATATTAAGGAACTGCTCCATGATGCGCATAGAACGGTCAGCTACCGTGCCATGGCAAGGATTTTCGGCGTAAACGCAACAACGGTATTCCGCTGGGCCACGGGCAAAACAAGGCCAGACGACAAGACGATTGCCAGGATAACCCCCGTGCTGGAAGACATGCTCAACCTGAGCCTGAACATGCCAGCAGCAGACCCCGCCAACTACGGCGGCCCCCCGGAAAACCAGTTCAGCTGGCGGAAGACAGACCCGCCGTTATTGCGGAAGGCGCTGAATCTCATGGTTCGATATGCCGGCATTCTCTCGATCACGAACAGGGAGATGATGGACACGGCGGCGCTGTACATCAGGGAGACGTACAGGGAATACAAGGTCGGCAGGTCGCAGCTGAACATGCTTGCACTGGCGGCGCTAAAGGTCGCTGCGCTCAAGCACCTGAAATACATCAACATCCATGACATGATTACGGATGAATCAGTATACCAGCAGTTCTGGTACGTGATTTCGCAGCATTTATACCAGGAATAACAGGTTTCCGTTAACCATGTTTATTTTTTCTGAATTTCCATTCCTATTTCCATATTGCATAAAATAACGGCGTCATTACTGCTACCATGCCAAGCGGATTAAGACCGCGTGAAAGCAGTACAAGCACCGCACCTATCACCATATCAAACAGCAAATCCCTTGGCCATTTTGTCCCCTTCTGCCCCGTCACCACAAAATTAGGCGCAAAAATACCTTTTAATACGTATATCAGC
>JBMFVR010000233.1:0-1390 GCA_049965895.1 Nitrososphaeria archaeon
AGCTTTCAATCAAAGAAATAAGTGAATTTAAGGCATCAGACTTTAGGCATTATTTCATTTTCAAAGCCCTAAGGCACAGAGTGCCGCTCGCTATCATAGGCCAGGTGTTTGACGCAAGCCCACCACGCTATGAAAGGATTCTGCATGCAGATGAGCTGATAAAGTACTAGCACGCTTTATTATGTATATGACGCTTAATAATCCAGAGGGCAATTCAGAGTCAAAGCACAAACGTGGTTACTGGAATGAAGTGATCCCACCGGGAGACCCAAGGGAGCTTAACGTCTTTACCAATTATCACATTTCATTAGGCACAATGCGTAAAGTAAAAGCGCTAAAAACCAAGCTTGGCTTCAGGACCGTTGATTCTGTCATAGCTTACATGGCCAATGTGATTGAAAGGGAAGGTGTTGTCCCCGTGGCCAACTATGAGCAGGCATTTGAAAGGTCCGGCACCAGACCGATAATCATAACTGGCGAAAGCGGTTCGGGTAAGACCACAACCGTAAAGGCTCTCATTGACCGCTACATGAATGCAAGGCCAGGACCGGCAGCACCAACTATCGGGCCAAGGAACGCCTTTATCCTGGACGTGGATAACGAATATGGAGATTTTAAACGAATTGACCTGGGCAAGTTCTTTGGCATAGACTGGGGCAGTGCCAATGGCCTGCGGATCCGCTTTGTGCCAAACAGCAACGTTGAAATATCAAAGGCAGAAGCAGCAACCCTGTTTTCACACCTGAACTTTATCAAGAACTCAGGGGCTCTCCAGTCTTGGGTAATTGTAATTGAAGAGGGGCACCGTTTCAAGGACGACACAAACCTAAGGGCCCTGCTGATAGAGGCACGCAAATTCGTGAGAAAGCTGATCATAATAACAACTGACTGGCGCACCTACGAAGGGATAACTTTAACCATGAAACCTGCACCATTCAATCAATAAAAAAAATGGCGTGGTTTACACGCCTTCAAGCTTTGTTACTCCATAGATTTTTATGTCAAAGTCGCGCATTGTGCTCATCCTGGTTTTGAGCCTATCTATTTCCTTTCGTAGTTCGCTTATTTCAATATCTCTGGCTTTCAGTTCCGCTTTGAGCCTTTCATTTTCTACTTTTAAATCTCTCGCATTCAAAAGTTGAAGTCAAACTCCTCTTCATTTTTCGTGTCTGCCGATTTGTCTTTTTGTGTCGATTTCTTTTTATCCAGCTTGCTTTCATTATTCTCAAGCTTTGTTTCACCTATTATTTTTTCTTCAACTGGGAACACAGCATTTCTTAATTTATCGTTCAGCTCTGCTATCTCCTTATCCTTTGCAACCAGCTCGGCTTTCAACTTATCAATTTCCACCTTTAATTCCTTGGTCTCAGCTTTCAGTTGTTCATAACAG
>JBMFVR010000234.1:0-1379 GCA_049965895.1 Nitrososphaeria archaeon
CAATAGGAGATGAAGTATATGGCGACGGTTATGCTTTTTCTAGATTAGAGGAAGCTTTGCAAAATGATAGAGCTTAGTGGGCAAAACGATATCAAGAGAGCCGGGCTGCTGGAATTCTTGAAGGACCCAGCATCATTCAGCAAGTGCATACCAAATATGGAAAGCCTTGAAATAAAATCAGCGGGTGAATTCTCAGCAAAATTCAGAGTAGAAGTTCCTGAAGAAATGGGTGTCAGCTACCTGAAAAACATAGGCATCAAAATGAATTTCACCATTTCCTATCAAAATAATATAGTAAATATGCACGGCGAAGGCAGGTCGATGGGCCTAAAAATAAAGCTAAATATTACGATTGAAGTTACGGAGCATGACGGTTATTCGACAATGACCTGGAAGGCATCAATGGATATGGGCATGCTTGAGCGGATGCTGGGCAGGGAAAAGATAGATAAATTCTCAGGAGAAATCATCTCCCAGCTGGTATCCTGCATCAGCTCTTCATGATTTCGTCAAACGACCCTATGATAAAGTCAGGGCTGTATGACGATGACCTTTCGACTTCCTTTGTTTCACCCGTTAGCACCAGCACTGATGTCATGCCGGCCTCATTTGCCATTCTGATGTCTGTGTAAAGCCTGTCCCCAAACAGGACTGCTCGATCAATGCTTGTTTTTGCCATTTCTAGGGCATAATCAACCATGAGCCTGTTTGGCTTGCCCAGTATGGCTTCGGGCCTTTTACCTGTAGCGGTTTCAATAAACGCTAAAATCGCTCCTATGTCAGGTATGTATCCATTGGTTACAGGACACAGGATATCAGGGTGCGTTGCAATATATGGCACGCCGGACATTATCAACTTAGTAACAACAGAAAGTTTTCTGTATGTCAAGGTCCTGTCAAATGCTATAAGGACAAGTTCCGGGTGCAGGTAATCAAGCCTGATGCCGTGCCTTTTCACTTCTTCCCTGAATGCCGGCATGCCCAGCGCATAGACAGATCTTATGCCCCTGTCCAGAATGTACTTTATAGTTACGCTTGTTGAGACAAGCACGTCGTTATCTTTTACCCTGTAATTTAAGATTTTGCTTATCCTCCTCGCATGCTGGCTAGTGCTGTATGACGAATTATTGGTAATTATAATATGCCTTTTCCCTATCCTGTCTAAAAATAAAAGGAACTCCCTTGCCCCTGGCGTAGGCCTGTTTCCAATATACATGGTTCCATCCCCGTCAAGCAAAAACAGATCCTTGCTGTTAAAAAGTTCTTGTATTGTTCTCATTATTATTATTAATATTTTAACTGCTATTATTTAAAATCTTGCAAAGAACCGGTTTTGTCCATAAATTATGAAAAATTATTAACAAGAACGCACTTTTAGC
>JBMFVR010000235.1:0-1371 GCA_049965895.1 Nitrososphaeria archaeon
GTTAAGGGAGCAGGATCATGCAAAGCTGAACATCACCTATCTGGGGATACTTGCCGGCTTGGGTTTTTGGTGAACTTAATCTAACAGTCATCACCTAGTTCCTTTTTCATCTTCTTATTTCTGCAATTCTTTAGCTCATCATTGCATAATTTTTGGGAACAAAACTGTATTCGGTTGCTTAAAAGCTATGGCTTTAAGATCATCAAAATTGCGCATGCAGTTCAGAATCTGACTATATCGTCTTCGCCCAGGTACTCCCCTGTCTGCACTTCAATTATCTCAAGCGGAACCCTTCCAGGGTTTTCAATCCTGTGCTTCCTCCCCTTTGGCACATAGAAGCTTTCATTTTCTGAAATCAGCTTCTCCTCACCGTCAAAGGTTACCTTCGCCGTCCCCTTCACAACTATCCAGTGCTCAGCCCGATGGTAGTGCATCTGGTAGCTCAGGCTCTTTCCCGGTGATACCCACAGCCTCTTGACCTTGTACCTCTCCCCGCCCTCAAGCACTGTAAAGTATCCCCACTGTCTGTACACTGTTGGTGATTCGTGAGCAACCTTCCTGTCACCCAGTGCCCTGACTATCTCCCTTGTCCGTTCAGAAAGCTCTGTGGGCATGACGAGCACGGCGTCCCTTGTTGACACTATCGTTATGCCAGAAAGGCCGCACGCGGCAACGAGCCTGTCGTTTGAGATTATCATCGAGTTCTTTGTGTCTATAGCTAAAGCATCGCCTCTGATTGAGTTCCCGCTTTCATCCTTCTTCAGCACGCTGTAAAGGCTCTTCCATGACCCAACGTCGTGCCACAGCCCGGAATACCTTACTATTGATAGCTTATCATGCTTTTCTATAACGCCGTAATCAAATGTCACTTCTTCAAGCCTGTCATATCCCTGGCCCCCCTGCTCAAAAACCACCCTGTACACTTCTGGCAAATGTTTTCTGAACGCTTCCTTCCCGGTTTCGCTTTTCATGAGGAACATGCCCATGTTCCACAGATATTTACCAGATTCAAAGTACTTCCTGGCAAGCTCCGGCCCTGGCTTTTCGTGAAAGCTCTTCACTTTGTCATTTTCGACCTCAATGTAACCGTAGGCGGTTGACGGCTCGTCCGGGGTGTGCCCGAACAGCACTATCTCCCCTGCCTTCGGCTTTGCGCCTGCGGCAAGGCCGGCAAAATCCTCCCCGAGCACGTGATCTGAGGGCACAAACAGCAGGTCGTCATCGCCGATCCTTGATATCGCCAGGGCTATTGCGGCTGCAGTGCCCCTTGCCCACGGTTCCACTATTATGTTTTCCCTCTTTATCCCGCTCACCGCATACGTGAAATAGGGGGCAAGAGAGCTTGACGTTACTGCATAAACTTCTGACACC
>JBMFVR010000236.1:0-1349 GCA_049965895.1 Nitrososphaeria archaeon
GGCAAGGTGGAGCGATAGGGGCCTTGAGAACATACTGAAGGCTGCTCAGGATGGTTGAGCCCAAAAAGTATAAGGAATTCTGTCTAAGTTATATACATCCGGTGATAAGGAGGTGATGTTGGTCATGACGGTGTGCCTAACCGGTGGCTGAACGCGACCTATATCTTGATTGATCATTTCATGCATAACCTGATGCTGCAGCCCTTCTATCTATCATCCTATTTAATCTTGCAGTAGATTCTACCCTTTCCCTCTCAATTATGGACGCAAGTTCAATATCTTCCCATTTTATATCTAACACTGGCTTGTTCACCTCTTTGCCAATAATCACAGTGCCGTAAGCAAGCTTGCTTTTATTCTAACCCGTCACTGGACGGGACCAAATTCTTAGATGCAAATTGCGTAAAATTTCAACGAATCCGTTGCGCGTTATAAAGTTTTTTGACTTATCTGCAATATCGCCGCAAATAATTTTTTTGATACCTGTTCCCAACTGTATTTTTTATCAATATAACTTTTCAAAGCAACTTTTTCTATTTTTACTTTTGACATTTCCTTTATGGCGCTTATCAATTCCTCTTTATTGTAGCTGCAAAACCTTATAGCGTTAAACTGTTCAAATTCATTATATACACTTTCTAGCAATTTTGTCGTTATCACCTTGAGACCCGATGCTAAAGCTTCCATAATTACAAGCGGAAATTGATCGCTTTGAGTCGGATACAAGAAAATATCACAATTCCTATAAATTTCTGCAAGTTCATTTTCGCTGACAATTCCTAGTGAGTGAACGCTTTGGTTATTTTTTGCAAAATTGTCGACTTTATCTTTTAAAGTTCCATTGCCTACAATGTAAAGTTCAGAATCTAACCCCAATGATTTGTAGACTTCAAGAACCATATCCACCCCCTTCTCCCTTTCAAGCCTAGCCACAAATAGAATCCTTAGTTTATTTTGATTGTAATTCACATTTGGATAAAACAAATTTGTATCAACGCCGTTTGGGATCGATATTATTTTTTTTCTACCAAGATATTTTGCGTAATTTAAATTATGCGGAAACAAATGCATGGCCTTAATATTGGGAAATAAAATGTTAAACGAAATTAGCTTTAAAAATAGTTTGTGCCCCAGATGAATATGATTGCTGCCTATTATGCTTTCGCTTAAACCAAAGAGGTATGAATGATAATTATTAAAAACATATATTATGTCGAACTTACCAAGGTTTTTTAGATTTTTTCTGTATAAAGTTAAACTCAATATTTTAAGCATTAAAGGTCTTATAATTAAATTAATGAAATAATTTAGAGGCACCTTCATTTTAGGTAAATCATTAGTATAATCAT
>JBMFVR010000237.1:0-1322 GCA_049965895.1 Nitrososphaeria archaeon
CTGTAAGAGATGCAAACGGCAATAGAGCGATAATAATGATCCTTGACAACGCAATGATCCATAAATCCGCTCTTGTAAGAGAAGCAGCTGAAAAGCTCAACATAAAGCTCGTTTTTCTGCCCCCTTATTCTCCTGATCTGAACCCTATTGAGTTTGGCTGGAAGGACATGAAGAGGGAGCTAGCCTCTGTTCTCGACTTTGATCTTCTAGTTTATTCGAGCGGACCAACAGCTTTGGACCTTTTCAGTAAAAGAAAGATGAGCTATTCAGCTCATTGGAGAAAGGTGTTTCTATGCGACATTAGATAACAGAACGACTATAATTGATTTCTTCCCTGTCTTTGTCGTTCAGCTTTCCCCTATAGAACTGGGTATCTACTTTTTGTTGCACATAGGGCGTCAATTGATTTACAAAATCGTTCATTATTGATATGATGGCAGTTGAAACATTTGGTATTAGCGTCTTATAATTCTTTACTGCATTGGCGACTTTTTCCAGTATAATATTGGTATTTTCAACCTGATATTTATTTGTGTCAATAAGATATTCTTTGAGCAAGACAAGATAAGCGCCCTTTTTAAGACATTTATCATAATTTCTGCTCTTAACATATCTGATATCCAAAAATTGATCAAGATTATCTGGAACAACAAAAGTAGCATATATCTTGACCTATTAGCGGTCATAATGGCTCTTGGCTTTATTCCCATTTTTGACTGTATAAATAGGCATACGCGAGGGCCTGTCCTACTACCCCTTGATCTAGTGGCTGTAAAGGAATTGATCGATTCCTCCCGTCCTCTTTTTTAGTTTCTATTAGGAGAAATGGAGTCTTGCTACTTTCAAAACATACTATATCAGCAAAACGCGGACTGAACCCAACTGGATGTATGGGAAATGCTTCTTTTACATCTGAAATTTCAATTCCTGAAAATCTTTTTGACTGAGTAAGTTTTCTTATTTCATTTGCTAAAACACCCTGAAAATTGGCCTCACTCTCCTCTATCATGATATCAAATCCTAATTGAATTAGCAACTCTTTAAACATTTTCTTGGCTATCATCAATTTTCTTTCTCTTATATCATATTTGCCAACAGTTTTTGAACCCCTCTGGAGTTCATGACAAGCTGGCCAAGTCTTTTATGCACCCTTAGGTCTGTATAGATGAAGTGCGCAGGGAAATGGTACGCCAGCATGGCTTTCCGCATAACGGGGTCGAGCTTGCTGACCTTTTTCTCGAACTGTTCTATTTCGTTTAATATCGGTTCAGTCTCTTTCTCCATAAGAATCATGCCTGTGTTCACCTCTCCAGTGCGACCAC
>JBMFVR010000238.1:0-1279 GCA_049965895.1 Nitrososphaeria archaeon
TCAACCCCTTGGGGAGAAACAAGTCAAAGTGAAGGTGGATACCATCTAGTTTGGTCCAGAGATTTAACAGAAACGACTACTGCTTTGGTAGCATTAGAATTATATGAAGATGCACGCAATGTTCTGTGCTATTTAATAGCTGCCCAACAAAAAAATGGCTGTTGGCTTCAAAATCTTTGGCTTGGTGGTCAACCTTTTTGGCAAGGAATTCAATTGGACGAAACAGCATTTCCTGTTCTTTTAGCTGCTAGCTTATATCAACTCAATCAATTAAACAATATACCTGTTAAAGACATGGTAAAAAAGGCTTTGTCATTTATAGTGAAGTTTGGTCCTTCAACAGATCAAGATCGCTGGGAAGAAGACGCAGGCATTAATACTTTCACTTTAGCAGTTGCAATAGCGGCTTTAGTAGAAGGATCTATTTTTTTAGATGATAAAGAAAAAAAATGTGCTTTAATGCTTGCAGATTATTGGAATATGCGCTTGGAAGACTGGACATTTGCATACAATACAGATTTATCAAAAGAACTTAATGTTAAAGGTTATTATATGCGTATTGCACCAAAGGACGTTATGGTTCATCAGGGTGCAAAAGCAGAACATATTTTTATTAAAAATAGAACAAAAGATCCAAATTTACCAGCTATGGATCAAATTGCAACCGATTTTTTACAATTATGCAGGTACGGTTTACGTGATCCAAAGGATTTCCATATCACAGAAAGCATAAAAGCTATAGATAAAATTTTAAAAATTGATACACCAAGTGGTCCTGTATGGCATAGGTATAATGGTGATGGTTACGGAGAACATAGTGATGGCAGTGCGTTTGATGGTAGTGGCATAGGTAGGGGATGGCCATTGCTTGTAGGAGAAAGAGGACATTATGCCATATTGAATGGTGAAAATCCTATGTTGTATATAAATACAATGGTAAATATGTGTGGATTAGGTGGTTTATTGCCTGAGCAAGTATGGGATAGTGATCCTATTCCAGAAAAAGAACTCTATCCCGGTAAACCAAGTGGATCTGCTATGCCACTTGTTTGGGCACATGCAGAATTTATAAAATTATGCTTAAGTACTATCAAAGGCTATCCTGTTGATAGACCCATTAATACATATAAAAGATACAAAGCTAAAAAACCAATTTTAGACTACTATATCTGGAAACTAAATCATGGTTTTAAATACTTACCCCAGGGCAAAGATATATATTTCTTTTTTGATAAAAAAGTTACAATTCATTGGGGGATAAACAACTGGCAAAATGTGC
>JBMFVR010000239.1:0-1270 GCA_049965895.1 Nitrososphaeria archaeon
CCGCCCACATACGACCAATATAGTTAAGGTTATATATTACAATTTTAGAGCATGAGCTATGACATCAGGCAAAATGTGGCACGGAGTTGAAAGGTCACGTTACCAGTGGTTTCCTGTTATTGATTATGAGGCATGTACAGGATGCGGCATGTGCCTCCTGACCTGTGGCAACAACGTATTTGCGTGGTCATCCGACAAGAATGCCCCTGTCGTTGCCAATCCTGGCAGCTGCGTCCTTGGCTGCACAACGTGTGGCAAACTCTGCCCGGAACACGCGATAACATTTCAGGGGGACCCGAAGGAATTTGTCGGGAAACTGATACGTGAAAACAGGATATTTCCGGAGGTAAGGAGGGAGCTCGATGCTCGTCTGAAAGCACATCCGGATCATGTAGTTCAGGAGGATCATGTAGTTCAGGAGGATCATGTAGTTCAGGAGGAGCGGAAGTTGCAAGAAAGTAGCTTCGCCATGTGGCACGGCATAAACAGGGACAGCATCAAATGGCACCCCATTGTAGACGATGAAAAATGCGTCGGGTGCGGGTTGTGTGTTGTCACTTGCTCCGAGGCAAGAAACGTGTTCGGGTACAACCCGAGAAGCAAGAAGGCAGTAGTCCTCTACCCTGATAACTGCATGGTTGGGTGCGATAACTGCAGGGTTGTGTGCCTCTGGAATGCCATTTCCTTCCCCGACAGCTCTCAGCTGAAAGAGCTCGTAGATTCCCTTATCAACTCTGGGAAAATTTCTAAAGAGCTTGAAACAAAAATCAACATCAGCCACGGTGAGTAGCGAGCTCAGCACGCTTGCCTGTTGACCCTGCACTCGCTTTCATATTCAGTATGCTTTTTATTATTGGCGCGAATTCCTCCCTTATTGAAAAGTAAGTATATTTTGATTTTTCCCTTTTCTTAAGAAGGCCGGCATAATACAGCCTGTGGAGGTTAAGGGTTACGGTTGGCTGCGGCAGATTGGTAGAGAGCTCCAGCTCGCAGGCGCATAGTTCCCCGTTCTTGACAAGGGCGTCAAGTAGGGCAAGCCTTATCTTGTTTGAGAAAGCCTTCATTAATGTTTCTAGGCTTTCATAGTCGTCTATGTTGATAGGTTTTATCGCCTTTATCGTGCAGCTGTCATCCATGTATAATTATCAATACTCGCAGAATTTTAACTTTTGCATGATCACGGCTTTGGGAAACGGTGCTAGTGGGTCAGGTAGCCCAGAATAACTGGCCTAACGGTGGGCAGCCGCTTCATTGACGGATCTATATCCTT
>JBMFVR010000240.1:0-1247 GCA_049965895.1 Nitrososphaeria archaeon
GGAGGAGAAATGGTATGGGTAACCTGTCCGTTATTTACCATTGTTTGAACCTAATTAATTTTTAGAAATTCCCTATACATATGCATAAGATTTTCGCCCTCATTGTAAGAGAAAATACCTACAAGGATCTTAATATGTTGTTGATTCGCTATCAATTTAGAATTAACAAGTAAAAAACTATTTAATATGTGTTACGTTTTTAATAAGTTCCTCTGTTTTAGATCCAACAACTTTTCTTGAAAAGTTGAGCGCATATTGTCTTGCTTTTAGGCTGTATTCTGAATAGTTATTTAAAACATCCTTAATCGATTCAATAAACGAATCTGGATCCTTGTAAAGTTTGCCCGCGCCAGATTTAATCACGTGATTTGCGGCCGCAGCGCTAGATATGTAGTTCACAACTTTTCTGCTATCGTAAACTACTGCCGGCATGCCCGTAGCGAAAGCTTGCACTATCGGTCTGTAAAAACCTTCGTAGGTAGTTGCGGTAACATAAATGTGAGCGTTTATGTATTCATCCACCAGATCCTTCTCTTTTAAATATCCTTTCATTACAACATGCTCCGTAATTCCAAGATCTTTACATAATTTTTTAAGCGCTAATATGTTATCATCAGAGAGACCAACCAGATAGAGGCGTATTTTGGGCAAAACTCTAATGGTCTCCGCGAAATATTTGAGTAAAACGTCATGCCTTTTTCTTCCGTTTGGCCCATCCCAATTGCCTACCGTAAGTAATCTCACTTGAAAATCATTAGGCGCGCTCCTCTCAGAGGAAGTAAAATACTCATCTGGAATGGAATCCGGTATCACGTAAGTTTTTATTCCATATTTTTTTTCATAAAACGCGCCTAGTTCTTCAGCAACTGTAACAACAGCATCAGGTTTTTTGATTATATAGCCTGTCAATAAATTCGATGCTATAATTTTAATTTTTGTGGCTACGTCCTTAAATAATCTTGGAGAATCCATCTGATGAACAACAAGTATAGTGGGTCTTCCTGATTTTATTGCCGGGAAAACATATGGATAGTTTCCCTTCACATAAATCACATCATAGTCCTTTAACCTAGATGCTAATTTAGACCTAAAGAACATGGCCGAATAATACTGATCAATTCTTATAATGCTAACCTTTTTACTGTTCAAGCCTTCAACAAGCGGATAATATATTTTTGGAGCAAAGACGGATACCTCCCATTCGGGATGTGATGATACAAGATACTTTATTATCTCGGCAATACCAT
>JBMFVR010000241.1:0-1218 GCA_049965895.1 Nitrososphaeria archaeon
GTAGTTGTTTAAAAGTTAAATGGAGATCCATTGGTATGGATGAAGTTTATCTTGGGCTAGATATAATGCCTGACCTTTTCCTCAAAGTTCTTGACACAGTAAAGGCGTTTGACTTTGTTAAAAGTTTATACTCTACATCAGGAGATCATTCGGCCATAGCATATATAGTAGCTAAATCAGAAAAAATTAATGAATATATATCCCAAATAGAAAAAATACAGGGTGTTAACAAGGTTTATCCAGCATTCGTTACTAATATAATTAAATGGTGAAAAGTCAGTAATTTATGAATGGGTTATTTATGCCCCACAGTAGGGGTTTTAGATCCCCGTTAAGGTAAATGACAAGGGTTTAAAATTCGTTCGATCTTAATAAAATATTGCACATCTTCAGATTAAATAAGGGGCATATATGAAATGTATCCTGTGTTGATCACGGCATAGCTTTATACATAGATTTTTTTTCTTATTGAGGGTGATTTTCATTAATTAGTGTGCCTATAATAAATTATCACAATTATATAAATGAGGAACAAAATAAGCATTACAATTCCCATGATCAAAGTTAAAGCCGATACTAAAGATGCGGGCTTTCCAAATGTAAAAATAAAAGGAATTGGAAATACTATTATGGAAACTCCATAATTGCCAGTAAATCCTGAAATAATTAACAGTAGAGCTCCTACAACTATAATAACAAAGCCAAAAATGTATAGATATCCAGATTTCATCTTAAAATATATTTTTTAAAAAATCAGTAACCCTTTCCCATTTCTCTTATCATCATTTTGACGTCATCGCCTAGAGGATACATTACAGGTGACGTTGCCCCACTTTCAATGTATTCTCTTACTTTCTTCCTGCACTGGTCCGGTGTACCTGTAACTGTAAGCATTTTAACAACATCATCGGGAACTAATTGTTTTGCCTTTTCTAATCCACCGGGTTTTGCTGGCCATCCTCCAAGTGCTTCATTAACCTCTGTAATCAATGATTCTGATACGCCGCTTGCTTTCATTATATGAGGTTGCTGCCCTAGATACATGGAAACGAGCGTTTTTGCTCTATCTATTGCCTTATCTTCATCATAATCCATGGAAACAACAACTAGCTGCGGCCTGTCTATATCTTCAAGTTTCCTTCTAGCCTTTGCAGCTCCTTTCTTTATCATTTCTAGTGCTTTTTTGTTATATTCTGGAGATACAAGGTAATTTAAAAG
>JBMFVR010000242.1:0-1188 GCA_049965895.1 Nitrososphaeria archaeon
TATGATGCAAGTCATGGCTTATTGTGGTCCGGCAGGTCTAAAAGCTCGTTATATCCATATATTAGGATCGGATACGGCATAGCATCAGGTGCAAAGAGTACTAGCTATGGGCAGGGTGGCGATTCAGCAAGGGTCAAAATGACAATCGATGAAGGATTCATAAACATATACTTTAACACACCAGATATGGGGACTGGAGCAAGGTCAACTGTAAGGCTCATAGCAGCTCAGGCCCTTAATGTTGATGTGGGACTTGTTAAAGCGTTCAACGATTGCTCCGATTTTCCTGAATCAGGCACAGTCAATGCGTCAAGGTTCACGTTTATGATCGGTAATGCTGTAATAAAGTGTAGCAGATCTCTGTATGAGCAGCTAAACAGGAAGCTCGGCAGCATAAGCATGCACAGCAGAAATGACTTGGAAGAGATTAATCGCAAGCTAGGAAGAGTGGAAGTTACGGAGGAATACAGGTTGCCTGTAGTGGAGGGGGGCAATTACAAAAAGGGCGACTTTATATTTTCATATACTACAGCGGTTGCAAGGGTAGAAGTAAATTCCTTAACAGGTCAATTTAGGGTAACAGATATTGAATTTTATCCAGAAGCTGGCAACATACTGAACCCCATAGCATTTAACGCGCAAATGGAGGGTGGAATAATTATGTCACTGGGGTATGCAATCATGGAGGAGCTAAAGTCTTATCGTGGACACATAGTTTCAAATAACTTTACCACATACATGGTTCCCACGATAAGGGATGTTCCGAAAATAGTGATTAAGCCCATACCCAACTACGATCCCTTAGGGCCATTTGGGGCCAAGGGTGCGGGTGAATTGCCACTAGTTGCGGTTGCGCCAGCAATAATAAATGCGCTGGTTGATGCTACGGGTATGGATATCAGGAAGATTCCTGCAACGTATGCTGATGTCATTGAACAAATAATTAAATAAAAAAGAAAATCACTTTAAAATATGTCCATCAGAAGCGCCATAAATGCCGTCAGGAAGAACTTGCCAAATGAAATAATGGAAGTGGATAGCAAAGTGAGCATAAACTACGAAATGACAGCATATGCGGAGGTACTTTCAGCTGTAAGCCCAATGCTTTTATTTAACAACATAGCCGGATTTCCGGGTTTTAAGGTTGTAAGTAACATGTTCAGTTCAAGGAGCAAGATTGCAGCTTAC
>JBMFVR010000243.1:0-1031 GCA_049965895.1 Nitrososphaeria archaeon
GTTAAAGCTGCTGTGGGCCCTTACAATTCTGTTAATGTTTTCTTCGCTGAGATAATTTAGCCTCCTTGCCTCAGGGTGTGGCTCCTTTTCCATGGTTGCGTTTATGAAAAGGACTTCACCACCGTTCGTTTTGGTGGTGCTGAACAGCATAATGCTGCTGGTGGATGCAGTGTGATAAAAGATCCTTTCAGGTAAAAGTATAACGGTATCTAGAAGGTCAGCGTCAACGATCCTTGACCTGATATCTCTATCGGGTCCGTGCCTTGACAGACATTCAGCATCCATCACTAGGCCCACTCTTCCGCCCTTATGTTTTGTTGATGCAAGGGAATGCTGTATCCATGCCCAGTCTGCTGACTCAAGGGATGTAAACCCATACTGAAACCTGTCCTTGACCAGGTCGCCCTTTTTCAGCACGCTTTCGTCGTAACCATATAGGTTCCATGGCGGGTTGGAAAGCACCACATCAAATTTCTTTACCTGACCGCCCTCAACTGTATGAGGAAACAGAAGGGTATCATCCATGTATACTGAATAGTTTTTTATTCCGTGGATCTGCATGTTCATTATAGCTATAATGTTGGCAATAGCACTCAGCTCCTGACCATACACACTTGCACTACATCCAGCACAGTTTCTTATGGCATGCATGTATGAGTAAATCAAAAAGCCACCATAGCCCATTGCAGGGTCATAAACTGTTTCACCAGCCACCGGATTTACAATCCTCACAAGCAGGTCAACTATTTCCCTCGGTGTATAGGCTTCCCCTTCCTTTGTATGTGTGAGAGCATAATAGCGCAGAAGCCATTCAAATGCGCTTCCTAAAGCACCTGTATCCTCGAACTCAGTTTCGTCCAGTATCTTTGCAAGCTGCTCCATAGTCTCCGACGCTCCCCTGACACCAGAGAACTGTCCATAATCAAAATAGTTAATCATGTGCTTTAAGGACTGATCACTGCCAGCAATCTCGGATACTGCCTTTGAAAGGTTTAAAAGTAGATTGGGTTCATCCTTCATTAATTTTTCCC
>JBMFVR010000244.1:0-1026 GCA_049965895.1 Nitrososphaeria archaeon
TTGTATAATTCTTTCAATCATACGCTTTTTGTAAGCTGCGCTGCCTTGTCTATCGTCGGTGCAAATGCACTTTTCAATGGCTTCATTTATAATGCCTTTTAATTCTTCTTGACCAGCAGCTTTACCCATAATCCAAGATGTTTCAAGGCGTACTGGAATGCGTAAAGCTTCTCCACCAATGGCGATTCTAAAATCTTCCACTTTCCCACCTTTAACCTTTCCAACTGCTGCAACGTTTATTACCGAATGGTCAAGATGTCTTATATAGTGCTTGTAATAGAACCATCTGTATCCTTTATCCAGTTCAGCAAAATTTATCGAAAAAAGGATTTCATTTTTAGCTAGTGTAGTCCTGAAAGGTGAAATATAGAAATCTGACATCTTTACTTTTCTAGTACCGTTATGACTTCTAATTGAGAGTTCAGCGTCAAGCGCAAGCAGGGCGGGGGGAAGGTCGTTACTTGGATCTCCAAGGCACACATTGCCCCCAACTGTACCCATGTTTCTTAACAGGGGATCGCCAACATTAGAAGCTGCTGCCTTCAAGAGTGAAAAACTAGCACCGTTAAAATCAGATTCTGTTATTTCGTAAATTCTAGTCGCAGAACCTATATTATAAGATCTATCTTCAAATTCTATACCTCTAAGTTCTTTTAATTTTCCTATATCCACTACAATATCAGGCTTTATAATCTTTTTTTTCAAGCGAAGTACTCCTATTGTGCCCCCTGCTATCAGGAGATTATTTTTATGGGAGTTCAGAAGCGCCATTGCTTCGTCAAGGCTTTCTGGCTTAGCATAATTTATCTGCGGAGGATATAACATGATTTATTAATATGTATGATGAAGATATAACTTTACCTAAAAATTTCTTATATACAATTTTGGTATGTTTACTTTTTAGGAAAGATCTTGCCGGTAATATTTAGTGAACTACATCCAGCTAAAGCTGGGCGCGTCCCGCTTCACCGACGAGGCCACGTGCGGGATACCCTTTAAGTATTCCAGCATGACTGTGGTGGTCTC
>JBMFVR010000245.1:0-971 GCA_049965895.1 Nitrososphaeria archaeon
GGTTGAATTAAAGGAAAGATTAATGCAGAAATCTTATAAAATGTGACATCCTCTTACGCTAAAGCGCTTAAGTCTCATGCTTCCCTGCCCAGGTTGTATACGCAAGCTTTCAATTATGATCTGCTTCATCTGGCTTGCTTATGTTTCTTGTCTAGAAGCTGCCACCTACCTTGACCTGTAAGGTGGCTGAAATCAAATATACCTCTGGCGTTATCAGTGAACCGTTTTGCCTCAAAAAAAGCTTTTCAAGGGTGTCTGCGTTAAGGTGGTTCTTCCGCACCTTAACTTCAAATGACATACTTAAGCATGAGCCTCATCTCCTTGCAATTGCCTGATTTTTTGTTAACTGCAATTATATTATTTATGATAACAGAAAAACGTAATGTTGACCATCATTAAAAGCAATGGTTTTGTAATAAATAATATGCTAAATATTCCGTTATGTTTTTTTAATCTGGAAGTAGCATAATATTGAACATAAAGTATGTTTTTAAAAAATAATAAAAAGGATGGGGCTGGCCGGATTTGAACCGGCGATCACCAGCGCCCAAGGCTGGCAGCCTGAACCATGCTAGCCGACAGCCCCTACTTTAAAATGCTTAAAATTCCTTTAGATAAAGCTTCCGCTGAGCTTACCCGCGTGGTCTGATTTGGTACTGTATCAGAACTGATGACTTCCGTAATTCCTTCGCTGTACAGCTTTAACAGAGCTTCATTAACAAAAAGCCCATGAGCACATGCCACTCCAGTCAATTTACCACCTCCCTCTGTAATGAGCTTTGATGCCTCAATTATTGTAGTGCCCGTGCTTATTATATCATCAACTACGAAAACGTTTTTGCCTTTTAGGTCAAGACTTCCGCTCACCTTTACTTCCTCATCGCCGTACCTCTTTTTTTGAAGTGCGCCGTACTCTTTAACGTTAACCGACTCTGCTGCTAGCCTGGCCCATTGTATGGCTTCGCCATCTG
>JBMFVR010000246.1:0-963 GCA_049965895.1 Nitrososphaeria archaeon
CTCTCTGATCACGGCACAACTTTCTATGGAGTTGAATCAGATGAAAGGGAAAAAGGCATTACGGAGTTTGAAAAGTTTTTGATAGCTGAAAAGATAACGCTGATAGTCGGGAGGGTTGATCATCCTCGGCGCTTTCTTCATTCATGGCTTACTGCCCTTGCTATCCTCTGTGCAGCTAATCCCGCAAAGGCACCCACTACTATTGCACCAGGTAAATAAGAATAAAAGTCAAATAAAATCGCTTGCCATCCTAAAAAGGCGCCATACAAGAATGGATAGAAAAAGCCGAGATAAAAGAAAGACCCTGGCAGACTCCACAAAAACCCTAATATTCCACCATGAATGACAGCGTATAGGGTTGCTTTTCTAGACCTTTGTGGAGGTGCTGTTTCTTCAGTCGCGCTTTTTTCCAAATATGTTTTAATACCAAATAAATTAGTTCCACTTAGCGCTATGATTATATCTATAAACAAACCATAAGTAAACATTTCATAAAAAATATAAATTGGTTCCCCGCCAAAACCATAATAAAATAAGGCCGCCAGCACATCATAAATTCCCATCATTATCATGCCTGTACCAACTTTTCTTACAATGCCGGCTGTTATAAAAACTGCTAGTACTTCTCCCCAAAAGGCAAAGTGTACAAACGGCACACTTGAAAATGCTCCCTCTATCATAGCGCCCAAAGTGAATTGCCAACCTACACCTATTGCTACACCTACGGCTATAAATACTAAATCAGTTGTTGAAAAATTCCTCAGCCCACCGCTCCTTTTTCCCCAAATAATAACAAATATTATTGCTATAGCAAAATAAGTGACTACGAGTTGCCAAGGCAACATACCAGGCACGTTTAGGGCTCCTTCAATACCATTAATTGCCATAATAAAAATATAATCAATGGTGATTTATAAGTTTTTTCTTTGATATCAGTAGATTCGCTGGTATAACATTTCACTC
>JBMFVR010000247.1:0-881 GCA_049965895.1 Nitrososphaeria archaeon
GTTCAAAGGTTTACATGGTGATAGCCAAGAAGAAAGCAGAAGAAAATGAGCCGATTGTGAAATACATACCGTTTGTCACCAACGTAAAGTTCGATGATCCGCAGGAGATGGTTGCTGTAATACCTGAAGAGTACAGGTACAGGTGGGGAATTGAGACGTCGTACAGGGTTGAGGATGGGTTTGAGGCCAAGACAACCAGCAGAAACTTCACGCTGAGGACAATCTACTTTATGGTAGCTTTCATTCTCTATAATTTATGGATACTTGCAAGGGTAGGAACGGTCAAATACAAAGAGATGACGGCTTACCTTTTCAAAAAAACAATAGAGGGCCTGATAAAGGTGAGAGCGAGCGGGCTAGGACCTCCATGATAAGGGATAAGCCAGCTTTTGAGAGAGGTTCTTTAGCTTGAACCATAGCTCATGCCCAAAATTTAGCATAAAAAAGGTTAGAAAAGGTATCAGCGATTGAGCTTGTTAGCCTTAAATGCCTTTTTGCTGAACCTTAGATTATTATGAAATACTGTTACCTGCGGGACTACTGGTCAATAAGGTTAAATTTAAATAAGACTTTAATCAATTATTATTTTGATGACAAAAGTCCTGATACTTGCAGGAGACGCAACAGAAAGCCTTGAGCTCATGTACCCATATCAGAGGCTTCTTGAAGAAGGTTATGAAGTTGACATTGCCGCGCCTTCAGCAAAAACTATTCAGACAGTTGTTCACGACTTTGTCCCGGGTTTTGATACCTACACTGAAAAGCCGGGATATCTTGTAAAGGCAAACAAAGCTTTCAAGGATGTCAAGCCAGAAGAATACGTTGCGCTGATAATCCCGGGAGGCAGAGCGCCTGAGTACATAAGAAACGACCCGTATGTG
>JBMFVR010000248.1:0-881 GCA_049965895.1 Nitrososphaeria archaeon
TTACATAAAATGTCCGTACTTGTGGGGACACTTATGCAAGACCCAGACACTCAAATAATAAATTATCAAGTTGAAGATGAAGTAGCCTTCGGGCCTGAAAACATGCTATTTGATAAAGACGATATAATAAAACGCGTTGATAATGCACTAACAATAACCGGCATAACACATTTGCGTAAAAGGGATACTGACAAGTTATCTGGGGGCGAATTACAGCGGGTTGCGCTGGCATCAGTATTAGCTATGGAGCCAAGTATATTAATTTTAGATGAACCAACTTCCAACATAGACCCAGAAGGAACCGAAATGGTCTTCAACCTTCTAAAGAGATTAAAAGAACGTAAAACGCTCATAATTGTAGAACATAAGGTTGAAAGAGTATTGCCTTTTGTGGATAGAATTATACATATAGATGAGGGAAAAATATTGCTAGATATACCAAAAGAGAGACTGTTTTCTCACATAGATTCGTTAATTGAATATGGCGTCGAAATTCCTGAGTATTACTTCGTCGCACGCGAATTAAATATTCATACTCCAGATCTTAACAGAATTAGGGAAGTCATCGACAAATCTGGTATTAAACTAGATAGCCCGAGCCGGTCAGTGTCGGGGGAGACAGCAATGGAAGCCAGCGCAATAGTTAATGTGGGGGGCAAAAAAATTGTGGATGCCTCCATTACACTTGCAAAGGGTCAGGTTTTAGCTTTAATGGGGAAAAACGGTTCTGGCAAATCTACATTTTTAAACGCAATAATGGGGTTTCTCAGTTCGGATTACAGCGCAGTCACTAAGGTTGTTGTTAACGGCAATGATATCTCTGGGGAGCCTATACAAGAACGAGGAAAATATGTAGCATTGCTCCCCCAGGCGTTTGACCT
>JBMFVR010000249.1:0-881 GCA_049965895.1 Nitrososphaeria archaeon
CCATTTGTGAAAAAGTTGCTCATGTTAAATTCCTGGTCATCAGTTCTGTTTCCTTCATTGTTGCCAAATTGCGTTTCGTTTTTGAAGTCGCTCATAATTCCGCTGTTAAAGTTAACTTCTGTACCATTCTTGATTTTCATTACTCCATGTTCATTGAAGTTCACCTGCACCGATGAATTTTCAAACTCAAATTCATGATCATGGTGTAACATAACCACTGTCCTGTTTGTGATTGAAAAGAAATTGCTCATGTTAAATTCCTGATCATCAGTAAGCTCACCAAGCTTATGTGCCGGAACAGGTGTATAGTAAACTGTAAGGTTGCTCTTTGGTTGCTGTTTTAATGTGCCGATGTCATAAAGGTTAACATGCACCCTTGCTTCATTATCATTAGATGGAGGAAACACTGTAATTTGAGAGCCGGCGTTTGCCATTACATACCGGTAAGCCCCTGTGTAATTTATAATACCCAGAACCGATGTGTTTACTACTGGCCGCGTAGAGTTGCTCAGAACCCAGGCACCAACGGTATATGACTGGTTGCCAAGCTTTATAACTGGCAGAGGATATGATAGGTTAATGTAAACCAGGTTATCGTAAACCCCAATTGTTCCCGCAGGCATTATGAATGCTGCTTTGGTGTAATCGTTATGGTAGTCCTCCATATCCCTTTCTATCTGGGATGTATTTTCAAACGGCATGCCCTTAACCTGCTGGGCAAGCGTCGCGTTGAATGCCACGGCAACGTTCTGCCCAACAGCTTTTGCTTTTATGAACAGTCCTGGCGCAAAGTCGCGCTCAAAGGCTTTGGCAAATTTTTCCTTTACATACTGATGCACTTCTGCGTTAACATTGCCAAGAATCTGCCTGGCCTGCGCTAG
>JBMFVR010000250.1:0-844 GCA_049965895.1 Nitrososphaeria archaeon
CCAGCCCGTATGAGTTCATTGAGTATATGTACAGGTTCCCTCCTCCTTCAGAAACCCCATAATACGTTACGTTTGTGGAGTTTATGGAAGCGTAAAGCTCGCTCGAACCTGAGCTCAGGTTAACGGCATATACGTTCACCCCGGAAGGCTCCTTCCCCGTGATCAGGGCTGACTCAGGATATCCGTAGACAAAGTACGATGGGAAAGCGTTGGCTGAAACGTTCTGAACGTACAGAACTTTTGAAGAAGTAACGTTGTACAGCTCAAAAACGTCCCTTCCCTCTGAAGAAAGCAGAAAGTATACCGTGTTAGATGAATTATAAGCGGAACCAGCCTGCAGCAGCGTTGAATTAACCGGAGCCTTTATCCCTGTAACCGTGCCCTTCTCAAGGTTGATCATGGCGTAGCTCATGTTGCTGAACCTGACAACAGCTGTTGACAGCTCCGGGTTAAAGTATTCAAAGTACGTGGCGTTTGCGAGCGGCATGCTCATCACGAGCTTCCCCGTGGAAACGCTGTACTCCTGGATTTCAGATGACTGAGAGAACAGGTTTGGAGTCTCGATCACCAGGGCGTACCCGTTGCTGTAGGTGTAGGAATTCGCAACCCCGGTAGAAGTTATGTTCACGGGCCTGCTCCACGAGCTCCCGTTGTAAACTGAAGACTGAAGTAAAACCCTGTTTATAGCAAAAAGCGATGAGCTGTTCTTTACCTGAGAAACTGGCAGCGCCGCGTACAGCAGCTCAACTGAACCGTTTGGCAGGACAAACGCTTCAGGCCCTGTGGTTTCGTAGCTTCCGAAATCAGGCATGGCAATGGCTGTTGCGTTTCTGCCTGAAGACAT
>JBMFVR010000251.1:0-829 GCA_049965895.1 Nitrososphaeria archaeon
GTGCCCCTTGCCCACGGTTCCACTATTATGTTTTCCCTCTTTATCCCGCTCACCGAATACGTGAAATAGGGGGCAAGAGAGCTTGACGTTACTGCATAAACTTCTGACACCTTTGAGAAAAGGTCCACAGTCCTATGGACAAGGCTGCTCCCGTTAAATAATTGCAAGAACTGCTTCGGTGAATCGTCCCTGCTAAGGGGCCACAGCCTTGTGCCTCTCCCTCCCGCTAGGATTACAACCTTCATTGCCAATTGTACCATTGGCTTACAGATAAACTTTTTAAAATTGCAAGATTACATATGAACAATGATTCTAACAAAATCCAGGATCCTTGACCTGATTGCAGAGGGAAAGGTCGTCGTTGAGCCATTTGAAAGCTCACAGGTTGGGCCGGCATCGATTGACCTTTCGCTGGGCAACATGTTCAGGACGTTTAAGAAATCAAGGAAGATCGTTGAAATAAAGGAAAATGCTGATTATCACGAGTTCACGGACTACGTTGAGCTTGAAGATGGCTACCTAATGCTTGAGCCGGGGGAGCTGGTTCACGGAATAACGAGGGAGAGGGTAAAACTGCCGGCTGAAATATCGGGCAGGATCGAGGGAAGGTCAAGGTTCGCCAGGCTCGGCCTGCTGGTGCACATAAGCAGCGGCTTCGTTGCTCCCGGCTCCGACGGAAGGATAGTGCTTGAAATAGCGAACCTTTCCCCGTCAACTCTCGCAATCTACCCGGGAACAAGGATATGCCAGCTGATACTTGAGGAAGTTAACCCTCCATCCGAATATGCGGGAAAGTTCAAGGGGCAGATGAAACCATAAAAAATTTGGT
>JBMFVR010000252.1:0-756 GCA_049965895.1 Nitrososphaeria archaeon
AAAATGGGTTTGTTTGCTTATACTGCCGGTAAACAGTCATTATATCAGCAATTTTCTGAAAAATGGGCATGGTTTAAGCTGGGTATCTCCTCAGCATTTGAGTGTTAAAGGAACAGGCCGGTCCACCTTTGGGATCTGTAGTATGCTATCATGTCATGCAGTATTGCTACGAGCGTTGTCCCCTTGATCCTGCTCTCGCTGGACCTGTAGTATGACCTTGTCCGCCTCTTTGTTATGTTCCCAAAGGGCCTCTCGGCAAGCTTTCTCCTGCCGTACTTCCTTTTATCAAAGCTGTTCACATATTCCCTCCTGATGGCTGAGTTTGCATTCCTCGGCTTTACGGTGAGCTGAATGCCGTGCTCCCTGGCCAGAAAATAGTTTTCATCAACGTCATACTCGGCATCCATAAGCAGCTCTGACCCTTCTGGTATCATGCCTGCAACATCACTGATCTTGTTTGTATGATCCGATATGAACAGTATCGTATTGGTCGTTATCCTCACCAACGCAAAATAGTTCGATACATCCCTGACAAGCCTGTCCTTCATCTTTATTTCCCTTTCAATAAGATTATCGCAGGCTACAGCAGAATTATCACCGGCAAATACGTCCAGCTTTTCGCCGAATTTTCTGTACAGGTCTGCGGTCATCCGATCAAGCATTCTCAGTGCGCTGTTCAGATAATCTTCAGGAAGTGAAGTGAAAACGTTGAACAGGGTGCTCTTTGACGGTGAAGAAGAAATGCCTGCATCGTAA
>JBMFVR010000253.1:0-728 GCA_049965895.1 Nitrososphaeria archaeon
GGGACGCCGGGGAGCTTGAGGAGTTCAGGAGGCTCCTCTCGGACGGAAGGCTTCAGAGGCTCCTAGAGGAGCTGGAGCGCGCGAACCCCGGGAAGGGGGAGAGCGGAGGGGAAGGAGGGAAGGGGGAGAGGAAGGGGCTCCTGGAGATATGAGGCGTGGTGATGAAGTGGCGCGAGCGTGACGGCGGTGTCCCAAGGCGTGCGCGTAGGACCTTCGATTGATCAATTTAAATCATAAAGTTTAAATAACGGTCGTCCCCAGAATTAACTGAAATGGTCAATAAGGAAAGGACCAGGAGGAAGTCCAAGGCAATATCGCCGATCATAGCAACGCTGATACTGATAGTGATAGCGGTGGTCGCGGGCGTCATGCTCTACGGGTTCGTCACCGGGTTCATGGCGAAGACCACCTCTAACACCGGCACGTTCTCTGGGTCAGCGTTGACGATACAGGGGGCGTCGATAAGTAGAAGTGTAAGTGGTAGTATTACTACTTATACGATCACTGCGGTCGTCACAAACATCGGCTCCTCGCCTACGAATGTGACTGCAGTCAACGTATTCTACGCCAGCAACAACTCGCTCATAGGAACCGGCAGCATCACAGGTCATTTGTCAGCCATAAATGCTAGCCAGACCGTACAAATAACCGCACAGTTAAATTCCCTGACTTCCACCCCCGCCTCTGGAACTCCAGTCATAGTTCAAGTGGTCACTAGAGGCGGCGGG
>JBMFVR010000254.1:0-724 GCA_049965895.1 Nitrososphaeria archaeon
CCCCTGCCTTCCCCGTCATCCGCCACTATAACTTTTAATGGATTGCCAGTTGAAGCGTAAATGCAGTCAACCTCTTCAACGCTCTTGATCCTGTTCAGCACGTTTATCGGAAAACTGTCCTTTAAGTAAACTATGAACGAGTGCCCTGCGCCTATCTTCTTGGCGTTTTCTACGGCAAGGTTTATGGAACCCTGATCGTTTCCATCAAACCTTATCAGTGCCTTTCCGCTTGATTCACAGAAGGCAAACCCGAACTTTGTTGATGGAGAAGAAGAAGCTAAGGTTTCATACAGGTCTTCAACTGTCTTTATGAAGTGAGATTGCCCCAGGATCACGTTATAGCCTGCGGGAACATCAACGTTAACGGCCTCGATCTTCAGGCTCATGAACCTTAATTCTCAGCTCAAAATTTAAGTTTTTGGTATGGGTACAGACTTTTGCAGCTGTGACATACTCTCACGCTAAAGCGCGTGAGCTTCCCATGCCGCTATCCCCCAAACCCCTAACTTCCTTTAAGATGGTTGTTCACACCTAGCTGCGTAATATCTTATAAATCGGGTCGATCAGGCTGTATCTTTCATTCTCTTTCTTAACAATCCTTGCGTCGATCAGATGCTTTAATGAATAGTCAAATACCGAATCTTCGATCTCATTTTTGCTCAAGCTCTCCGTTAAATTTTTTAAATCTTTCCAACTGATCTCTTCTACAAGGCTTAAAGCCCTG
>JBMFVR010000255.1:0-673 GCA_049965895.1 Nitrososphaeria archaeon
GTATCATAGATAAAGTCAAAAAGCTTATCAACGTCTTCCTTATATTCCTCTCCATTTTTGATCAGCTCATTAATCAGTTTTTTATAAGTAGCACGCTTATTTCTTAAAACGTTAAGCGGCAAGCTAGCCTCTTTAAATGAACTTGCGGCCTGCTCCTTGAGAACCTGCATGATCAAATTGATCAATCGCGTCGTTATTTATAAACGTTTAAGAATAATAATTTGTGTCTACAAAATAAACAAAAGTGGGGGAAGCGCTTTTCTGCCTTTATGATTCATCTATGCCCGTGCTGACGGTTAGCTTCCCCCAAATTCGACTTGGTGCAATAAATAGATATGTCATTCCCGGTATAAATGCTGCGAAATCACGTACCAGTACTTTTCAAACAGCTCCTCATCAGTTATGAAGTTACTGATGTCTATGTTTTTCATAAATTTCAAAGATGCGACCTTTAAAGCCGCCAGAGCCAGCATGTCGAGATGAGTTTTTCCAACTTTGTACTTGCTGTAAACTTCACGGATGTACTTAGCAGCCGTATCAAGCAGCGGCTTATTAGTTATTTGTAAAAGATCTCCATAGCGGATCAGCAGGTTCAAAGCCTTCTTGAGCATAGGGGGATCCGTAGGACGCCACGAAAATTCGTTGTCTGGCGGGCCAGTATGGTTTTTGGGGT
>JBMFVR010000256.1:0-660 GCA_049965895.1 Nitrososphaeria archaeon
GGTTCAACGTTCTTAATCTTGGCATTCAGTCCCTGATCGTTCGCGATCACTATGTGTTCTGGCCTTATCCCCAGTATTGTCTCGGTTTCGTTATCGAACTTTATTCCAGAAAGATCGAGCGAAAAGTCATCGCTTAGAAACTTCCACGAAGATCCTTCTTTTATCAGCTTCCCGGGTATCATGTTCATTGCAGGAGATCCTATGAAGCCCGCCGTAAAGATATCCATTGGCTTCGTGTATAACTCATACGGGTCACCCACCTGCTTGATAACCCCTTTGTTAAGGACCGCTATTGTAGTTGCTAAAGCCATAGCTTCAGACTGATCGTGAGTTACGAAAACAGTTGTTATCCCTACTTCTTTCTGCAGGCTCTTCAAAAATGCCCTTGCTTCTACCCTCAGCTTAGCGTCTAGGTTGCTTAAAGGCTCGTCAAGCAGGAATACAGCAGGATCTCTAACAAGAGCCCTTGCAAGCGCAACCCTCTGCTGCTGTCCTCCGCTTATCTGGCTCGGCTTCTTCTGTAATATATCTTCAATGTGAAGCGTTTCAGCTATTGTCTTTATCTTTTCCTTAATCTTTTCTTCGCCGTAATTTTTTATCTTCAAAGGGAGCGCTATGTTGTCATAAACTGTCATGTGAGGGTAAAGCGCGTAATTCTGG
>JBMFVR010000257.1:0-640 GCA_049965895.1 Nitrososphaeria archaeon
TGCAGGCACCCTTCCGTGAATGTAATCATCCATAACCCTCTTTACCCTCTCGTTCAATACAGCGGGAATTATGAATTTTATGCCCATTTCAGTAAGCAGTTTTATTATCTCTATCGTAAAGAAGCCCCTGTCCATGAGAAGCAAAGATGGCCTTGGAGAATTTTTGAGGAGTTCCCTTACAATTTCTTCCTTTGTGTCCAGCCTTGTTACAGGCAGAGAGTAAAGCGTTAGCCTTTCCCTTTCATCCTTTCCTACAACGCTTATAGTTGCAAAGGTGTGGAACATGTCTGTTCCGCTCTTGTACTTGCTCCTTGTCACGTACATGTCGATCTTGCCGTAGTAAGGCTCCTCTGTGTAGTCTATGGCCATCTTCATTCCATCCCTGGCATGCTTCTTTACAAGCTTCATGTTAGCTTTGTTTAAGGCATTTATGACATTGCTTAGATCAAGGGCCTTGAGCCTCCTTAATACTACATCTGGAGAGGGGACATCCATGTCCTTTGCCAGATCCTTTGAGCCGGATTCGGCAGAGGTGTTGTTCAGGGATACATAGATCAACGACTTTACAATATCTTCATGCATGTACTTTGAGTTCTTTGCTACCTTTATGCCAAGGCTCTCTTTCAAAGCTCTAGAGGAG
>JBMFVR010000258.1:0-634 GCA_049965895.1 Nitrososphaeria archaeon
GAACACTATGTACTTGTAACCATTGATCCTCTTCTCCTTCAGGTGTATGGTCTCTCATCATACTGAAAATATTTACGAGAATTTTCTATGTCTTTATTCTTCAGTATGAGTTCTTCGTGCATTGAAACGGTGGATGGGAGAGTAGCTATAACCCCATAGTTCTTCAATTCCTTCACATTTTCGCTACTATAGAATCTGATGTGCTCCTCCAAAAACTGTAACACTTTTTGGCATTTTTAGATACCATTCATACGTAAAGTTGGTCGGTGTTGAAGTTAGCGTTAATAAAGAAAAAACACCCTAACGGTTGAACGGCGCCTAAAATTTAGAGATTAGAACCCGTAAAGCTTTTAACCCGCTTAAAATGAATTTTTTTGTTATTGTTATGAAGCGCAAAACATGCGTTAACTGATTAGTCTAATGTCTAACTGAACATGGAGAATTCGTTAAGTTTTTAAATAAGCGCACCGTCCCCACTTTTAAAAGTTAGCAAAACGCAGGTAAAGGTTATACAGCAACAGAATCATTTTAGTTAAAAATTAATAAACTAAATTTACAGAATGATTTTTATAAATCCAAGTACAAATAATATTATGCCTAGAGATGAACCGGAAAAAAGGAAAGGGCCTAGGGA
>JBMFVR010000259.1:0-620 GCA_049965895.1 Nitrososphaeria archaeon
GACGCAATTTCCAAGCGTGCCGGAGGAGCTATACACAATGCGATCGTGGGGGAGCTTTACACGAAGATGATTGATGCGGGCTACTGGGTTGAAGTGGATACTGGTGGGGACATAAGGGAGGAGAAACCAGACCTCCTGGTTTTTATGCCCGAAGAGCAGACAGTTACAGATAAAAAGGCAAATTTCATACGAAGCATCAGGAGCACGGAGGAGTGGGGCGTGCCTGTAGCGTATGAAGTCGAAACGCTTTCAAACCCGGCAGAACAGGTACGCAAAAACCTTTACAAGAACCTGAAAATGGGGTACAGGGTCGTTTTTGTAGTTGAGAATGAAGGGGGAAGGAGGCGCATCAGGGAAATCCTCGGAGAAGGGAACTATGAAGTAATTCTCGCGCCGATGCAGATAAATCAGTGAGCAGGCTGCACATAGTGCCTAACGGGTTGTTAAGATTTTCCGTAAGGCTACAATTCCCTGGCTGCTTTCCTGTATATGGGGTCCAGGAACTGGTAGTCATTTATCAGGTTAAGGTCTTCAAGTGCCCTCACAGTGTTGTCCAGCACGCTTGTGGAGATCGTTTTACCTTCAGCTTCTTCAATACACCGTTTTAAGCCGGTCCAGCT
>JBMFVR010000260.1:0-600 GCA_049965895.1 Nitrososphaeria archaeon
TCCAATTGCTGCACTGGCAGCTTCCTCCGTCCATCCCACTTCCTATAGAACGCCTGCACTGGTGTTTCCAGATTATCAAAATCCAGGGACATGTGCGGCCTTCTTTCATTGTAGTATGTAACGTATTCCCCCACGGAATTGAAATGCTTGATCCTGAGCTGCAGTGAACCAAATAGCCTTTCAACCTTACCGTTCGTTTCCCAGGAAAATCTTGCGTGAGCATCAGCCATCGCCCTTGACGTCCTTTATTGCGTTGTAAGAGCTCTTAAGCTTTTCCAGCACCCGTTCCTTATCAACTTCGTGATTTCTGTTCTGCATCTGCTTCAGCTTCTCCTGCTTCTTCATGGTCAAATATTCGTCTTCCTCCAAACTGCTAAGAACTCTTTTTAGCCTGCCTTCTTAAGGGGGCACTTTGCCAGTGTTCCTGAACTCGCGCCATAGTTGTCTAACACGTGACTGGTCCACCCCTTGCAGTTCAGCTATTTGTGCTGTAGTCAGGCTGCCGTCAACCTTTCTTCTGATAATCCAGCGTATCTTGTCGTCTGTAAGCTTCATTGTATGTTTGTGGCTGCCATGCGTTAATAATTTAAAGAAAAGAGA
>JBMFVR010000261.1:0-599 GCA_049965895.1 Nitrososphaeria archaeon
CGGGTGAACGTCATCCTCAAACCCTATTTTGCTGAACTTTCCGTCTTCTATCAGCACAGAATCGCCTTTTATTATGCCCTTATCCCAGTCTCCACTGACTATTTTCCCAATATTAAAAATGGATACTTTCATCAAGTTAATTAAATTAAGAAATTGTTCTTAAGCTTTTGGTTGCACTGCATAGGTGTGCCGGTAAAGCTATTATCATTATCCTTACATATAAAACAAAGCGCGTAATATGACAAAGCGTAAGAATATCGGAGCTGCCTCAAAAACATGAAACAAAAAACACGGTGGTGCCGTAATGAATATGCCTAATACTGACTAAAATTGCCAAGTGCCCATATCAAGCCCCCATCACTCTTGCAAAGCTAAATGGCCCGAACCTTTCTGCAAGGCTTACCCTGTTCTTCCCCTTCTTCATGGTGAACACAGAGTCCTTTATAGCTACCAAGATGCTTTTGCCGGCTACAGTGTCAGTCCTCATGAAAGGCAGCCTGATGACATGTTTTATCCTCCAGTTGCCCCCTTCCATGGAATTTAATGTGATGTGACCAATGAAGCTGCCATCACTGTCAAAGTATTCTGGGAACTGCCCC
>JBMFVR010000262.1:0-598 GCA_049965895.1 Nitrososphaeria archaeon
TTTGGCCTGCCATACAGGCAGACAGAAGGGTTTGCCAGGATGCTTGGAAGAATATGGGGGGCAAGGATACCTTCCTACACGCAGATATGCAGGAGACAGAAGGAGCTTATACCTCTTGGAGTAAAGTACGATAAAGACAGGCCTGTTGAGATAGCTGTAGATTCCACAGGGATAAAGGTGTTCAACAAAGGAGTGGATCAGGCAGAAGTGGGCCGTGATGAGGGGGTGGATAAAGCTTCACATAACGTGCGACATATCAAACCATATGATTACAAGCGTTCAGATAACTGATGAGCACAAGCTGATGTAAAGGAATCTGGAAAGCCTGTTGATGGCGCAAAGGATGTGATCAGGAAGATAAGCAGCATATTCGGGGACACAGCTTACGATTCAGGAGCTAACTTCAACAAAGCTGCAAGCGCAGGTGCTGAGCCAGTCATAAAGCCCAGGAAGAACTCTACAGGAAAGTCAATGGGATCCTATGTAAGAGCACAGACAGTGAGGGAGTTTATGTCAGACCCAAAGGCATGGAAGAAGGAGCACGGGTACGGTCAGAAATGGCAGGTTGGAGAGTATTCACATCTGTCCTTAATGTTTG
>JBMFVR010000263.1:0-592 GCA_049965895.1 Nitrososphaeria archaeon
CATTTCCAACCACATTGCTACCTCTTGTAATCCAGATATATCCCGAATAGGCTGTTGATGTTATATTTTGTAAATCAAACCATGGTCCATCATCTGCATTAATTCCTAAAATACCACCCATATCTATTATGTATGGGGCTGTAAATGATTTTGAAGATACATAATAAACATTATTCATAGTATTAATAAAATATGCGCCATTATTTATTGTTATAACTCCACTGGGTGGAGTAGAAATAGTAATCCAATTATTCGTATTTAAATTTGTTCCTGCAAAATTATCATAAAAATTAAACACATTAGCACCATTGTCATATTGCCCATATTGAAGACCAAATAAATTATCAAGAACAGGATTTATACCCATATACTGATTATAATTACCATTATAAATTAAATAATATGTTGTAGAATTTGTTAAATTGATCCATACATTGGCATAATAAAGACCACTATTATTATCATAACCTAAACTTTCAATCCATGCATAAACATAATTGCCATTGCCATCTTTAAAGTAATAATAGGGCAAATTGATGAAATTAAAATTAGCCGAAGTTAAATTAAATAGATATTGTAATCCCAGTTGTGT
>JBMFVR010000264.1:0-588 GCA_049965895.1 Nitrososphaeria archaeon
AGCTTGACCTCCCTGACAAGCTCCACGATGCTTTCAATAAAACCAATTGGCTTGTTTTCAAGATCTTTTCTGGCCCTTTCCACGGAAAGCGATGAATCTTCAGGCCTCCTTGCCTTCCATGATTCTATTTTATCTGCTAGAACGACTTCTCCACTAAGCCCAAAATGCTCCTTCACCTTCATCGCCATTTCGTACCTGCTCATCGCTTCCGCGCCCGCTATATGGTAAATTCCTTCAAGCTCTCTTTCAGCTATCTCCCTCACGGCCCTTGCAAGGTAGGAGTTCAAGGTCGGCGAAACCCTCTGTTTAACTGCCCTCACCGTCTTTCCATCCTTCAGTACCCTGTAGGCCCACACAACAAAGTTCTTCCTCATCGAAGTGCCACCAAACTCAGCCATCAGGAGGGAATATGTGAACAGCTTTGATAAGAGGAAGTATGGAAAGAGGAAGCTAGCCGAGAGGGTCTTTGGGAACATAACAAAGAGGCGGACAAGGTCATACTACAGGTCCAGTGAGAGCAGGATCAAGGGGACAATGATAGCGGCTTTACAGCACGACATGATAGCATACTACAGATCTCAAGGGTGG
>JBMFVR010000265.1:0-578 GCA_049965895.1 Nitrososphaeria archaeon
GCAGTAATTTGCTCCAGGTGTGTTGTCCGCGCCGCATCTGGGGCACTTCACCAGAACAAACTTCGGTTTTGTTTCGACAGGTTTACCGGAGTACAGCTGTATGAGCTTTTCATCCAGCTGCTCGGTGCTTATGTGGCTGTAAAACGCCGGCATCCTGCTGCTGCCTGACCACCCGTACTTCAACGTCAGTTCCCTGTCCGTAAGGAAGCTGGAATCCCTCGTAGCTGCTGAGTGCCTGAAAAGGTGCGGATATATCCTCTTCTGGATCCCGGCTTTCCTTGCATACTTTTTTATGTGTTTGACAATCTGCTGGTATGAAATCGTTTGGCCGTAGCTGGAGATCCAGAGCGGCGCTTCCTGATCCTGTCTTGCCGGATGGCTGGCCAACCACTGCGAAAGCAATGGCACCGAAGTGATCAGCCTAACTATCCTGGGCCCGGTCTTTCCCCTTACGCTTATTTTGGCGCCTTTTTCGTCGAACACTACGTCTTTGATCTTTGCGGGCAGAATCTCGCCGATGCGGAAGCCCCCTTCAGCTAAAACGGCTATGAAAGCCTTATCCCTTGGATTTTCCGCCG
>JBMFVR010000266.1:0-287 GCA_049965895.1 Nitrososphaeria archaeon
TCCTGTTCAAGGCGTTGAACGGGCTCTCGTACTTCTCCGAACTCCAGGGTTCCCTGGAGGACAGGGAGGCTCTAGGCATATACAGCATTTGCAAGAAGTACTGTGCAGTCCCACGTTATAGACATTTCTCAGGAATACCTTCAGGAGCTCATAGGCATGATCGTGCTGATGATCATGAACATACAGGGAAGGTCATCTGTAAACGCAGCAGGCGACAGCACGGGCTTTTCAACTCAGATGTACGGAAGGTGGTACACAGCAAAGTACGGGGACGGAAGCAGGAGGCA
>JBMFVR010000266.1:296-569 GCA_049965895.1 Nitrososphaeria archaeon
TTTGTGCTCAGCCGACACAGACATGCCTTTCTTAATTGCAGCAAAGGCAACGCCTTCAAACTGCTCAGACACAAGGCAGCTTGAGCTGCTCATGAGCGCGCTCAGCGTAAAGGTAAACGAAGTGTACCTGGATACCTTTCAAGGGCAAATGCCCAGCTGATCGCAGATAAAGGGGCTGTTCCGTACATAGCTGTGAGGAAAGACGTCAGAGCTTATTCCCTCGGATACCCTGCATGGCATGAAATGATCAGCAACTGGAGAGAAGATAAAGAA
>JBMFVR010000267.1:0-564 GCA_049965895.1 Nitrososphaeria archaeon
GCCTAAGGAATACTTATCACGTTAGATACTTGAAGAGTCTGGCCCATGCCTGGTCTGTCCCTCCCTTAAATGTGGCATTGACTGCCTGTAGGAGCATAAAGTATGCATAAGCTACAAGCTTCCTTGCTATAGCTATAGTTGCCCTCTTTCTGCCTCTTTTGTGTCTGATCTTCAGGTAGCTTTCCCTGAGATGAGGATCAACCCTTATAGCTATCTTTGCACATTCAATCAGGTTTCTTCTGAGCCACTTGTTGCCTGAGCCTGTGATGTGCCCGGTGTAGCTTTTGTCTCCAGACTGATGAAGCGAAGGCACAAGTCCCACGTATGCTGCAGCATGCTTTGAGTCAGGAAACCTGTTTATGTCTCCCAGCTCTGAAGACAGAAACAAAGCAGTATAAGGCCCTATTCCTAGAATCGTATCGAGCAACAGAGCGTTATTGTCCGTGAGCTCAACCTTTGATATTTCTTCGTCCAGCTCTTCTATTATCGATTCAGTTACTTCTAAATCCTTCAGCCTTATGTTTATCTCCCTTAACCCTAACTTCTTCAGCTGTTCCTTTCCTT
>JBMFVR010000268.1:0-562 GCA_049965895.1 Nitrososphaeria archaeon
ATAGAGCAATCCTACGATACATTCAAAAACACGATCCACACAGACAGGACATACATGAGGGATGATTACCAGCTGCAGGGTTGGATGTTCGTGAATTTCATAGCGTTGATAATCCACTACAGGATCTACAGCATCCTCAAGGAGAAGGACATGCTGAAGAGATATTCACCTGAAGATGTGATAGAGCATCTTGAGAAAATAAGCATGCTGAAGATAGGCGATGAATGGAAGATGTCTGAAATTCCCAAAAAATCACGGGACATCATCGATGAGCTGGGGATACCTGTTATGCAAAATAGCGGGAGTTAGAGTTTAAATTCTGACTGTTTTATATAATGCGATGTCTTTAACTTCTATTAATATTCGAGGATTTTTATATCAGAATGGGAATAAATCGCCCAAAACCCTACCCTAAATCATCACACACAAAATAAAATTATTAACCAAATATTCTACCAAATTCATATGAAATTCCCCTTATAATTTGTATTATATATCCCTTGCCAAATCCAAGTTCTTTTATATTTAATACGTTTTTATCTAATTTATCTAATAATAATGA
>JBMFVR010000269.1:0-553 GCA_049965895.1 Nitrososphaeria archaeon
CAATCATATGAATACTGTCAGCTGACTTTTTAATACGCTTAATGCCGCCCACATATAAATTAAAACATCACTCATATATTTTGGACAAAAATAATAACAAGCCTCGCCCCTTCTTGGAAGGAGGTCGGGGCCACAAAAAAACAGATCATATCAGTTCAATAAGTTGTACAGAGCGTATAGCTGTATGGATCCAAAGGTGTTTTTAGAGGAGCCGTTGTATAAAACACGTTGGTTACTGAATTTTCGATTTTAATTCTGAAAAGTGGCCATCTGAAGTCCTGTACAGGCTCATTTCATATTTTGTAGACCATTCATCACCTTTCCTTTCTCTTACCTGAAACCTTATTATTTCGTCTTCAGGGTGAGTTTTCCCTGACCAAACAGAAACTGAAAGGTAAACGTTTTCCTCCACTTTTTTCATGAACCTAGCTTTTGGTTCTGTCATAAAGAATATTATAATTTTCAAAAATAAAACTTTTTATATAGACTGGGCTTTGGGAAAGGGCGCTAGTGGGTCAGGTAGTCCAGTATTACAGGCCTGACCGCTGGTATC
>JBMFVR010000270.1:0-552 GCA_049965895.1 Nitrososphaeria archaeon
ATTATAATTCCACTTTTTATAGTGTTCACTTAGTATTAGATCCAAGGCTAAGTACGAGAATGCATAGTATGCTTGATAGCCTAATGCTCCATAGATTTTAGGAATTAAATATCTGAATTTATTCACTCAATTCTCACCTTGGTTTTCTTATACATCTTTATGGTCTTTCACTTTTTAATCTTTTTCTGCTGATACCATAGTGTTGACTTGTTGATCCTCAACACTTTCCTCGTTTCAGGATCAATGGACATAATCTTAATCTTATGTGGGCGGCATTAAGCGTATTAAAAAGTCAGCTGACAGTATTCACATGATTGCAGAAACTTTATCGCATATATCTACAAAAATTACAAAGATCGGCAGTTTACCACTGATGAGTTATTTAAGATAGTTTCTGAAGACAGTCGATACAACCATTTACATGAATTTTAAAAGCTGTCAAATTCTTTGAGAAAACTGTACATTATGGGGTCCTGAAAAGGAAGAGGGTCCTAAGGCTTGCTTCGGCGGGGAATAAAGGATATATGTACATCTAAAGCTTAAATGCCCAAG
>JBMFVR010000271.1:0-548 GCA_049965895.1 Nitrososphaeria archaeon
CTCCACTTTTGCGCTTTCCAGCACGGAGACCTCACGGCACCGGTCAAGCTCCCCGTAGAACACCGTTATGCCCCCGAACCGGCTTTCCATGTCGGCGCTACATAGTGGCATGTCGCTCATCATGGTGATACATTCAGCCAGCTTCCCGCAGACACGGCAGTTCATGGTTGTGTATGCCCAAAACTATTTAAAAACTGGACAGTGTTATATGTTCACTAATGAGGACCCTGGACGCGCGCCTCTATCTGATGACCTTTTGCCAGAATGGTTGAGGATCATTACATTGATGATAAGCCTGAGGTGATCAGAATGAGCTTGGTTTCAGGATCCATTCTCACAAGTTCAGACACACCTTCGCAGTGAAGACCATAAAGTCCAGAGTACCGTTGAATGTCCTCCAGAAATAGCTGGGGCATTCCTCAGTGTTCACGACATCCGTTTACACTGAAATCATGGGTATGGATACCACGATGTTCACGGAGCAGGTGAAATAAAGAATCATAGCAGTTTCTTATTAATTCTCGATATGAAATCGTTAAGGTCCTCAC
>JBMFVR010000272.1:0-262 GCA_049965895.1 Nitrososphaeria archaeon
CTTGTATATTTTTTTACAGTAATTTCTTTACTATAATCAGATAAGATTACCGTTTGGACTTATACTAAAATTCAAACGATAGATGAGACGATTAAAACAACTAGCATGAAAGCTATAGAAAAGTACATGTGAAGTGCCGTAAAGAAGCCAGTCTGCTGATCCAGTATCTTTCTTTTCCAGCTTTTTGGGTTCATCGCTATCTTTGTAAGCCTGTAAGCCCACGGCATGGTAAGGAAAGACCCAAGTATCGGCCAGTAAGTTC
>JBMFVR010000272.1:272-538 GCA_049965895.1 Nitrososphaeria archaeon
TCCAGAAAAACCGCAAACGCAAAAAGCGCGTAGCTCAGCCATATAAGCGCAAGATAGTATGCTTTTGATCCTTTTTCTCCAAGCAAAATGGCAACAGTCTTGATACCGGCCCTTTTGTCATCTTCTATATCTCTCCAGTTGTTTGCGTGGAGGACAGCAACTATGACCATGCCTATTGCTGCCGATATAAGGACGCTTGCCATGCTTATCTTAGCTCCCATAAGGGCTTCTGTGCCCAGGACGATGCCCGGTCCAAATGCTAACAT
>JBMFVR010000273.1:0-274 GCA_049965895.1 Nitrososphaeria archaeon
GCGGCTTTAAAGGTCGCATCTTTAAAATTTCTGAAATACATCGATATCAGTGGCTTCATAACTGATGAAGAGCTATTTGAAAAGTACTGGTTCGTCATCAGCAAAGATCTGTACAAAAGCGCTCCTAAAACACCAATCCTGACCTCTTCCCAGTCTTGAAAAGGTACTTTCCAACTTTTTGTATTATTTCCAGACTGCATAAAACAACGGTGTAAATATCGCGACCACGCCCATCGGGTTTATGCCATGTGAAATAAGCACAAGCACCACACCT
>JBMFVR010000273.1:284-532 GCA_049965895.1 Nitrososphaeria archaeon
AAATCCTTTGGCCATTTTGTCCCCTTCTGCCCTGTCACCACAAAATTAGGCGCGAAGATACCTTTGAATACATATATCAGCGACGTGGGAAAAAGGCTCATGTAAGCCACGGCGTTGATGCTGAACGCAATAAGCATCTCCTTAACATTCTTCAGCTTCAGGAAAATCAAGGATGGCACTAGTATCGATACAGCCGCAAGCACCCCGAGCAGGTAGCTGAGCCTCAGCATAATGAACACCGTCATAAC
>JBMFVR010000274.1:0-526 GCA_049965895.1 Nitrososphaeria archaeon
ATTAAATAGCACAGAACATTGCGTGCATCTTCATATAATTCTAATGCTACCAAAGCAGTAGCCGTTTCTGTTAAATCTCTGGACCAAACTAGATGGTATCCACCTTCACTTTGACTTGTTTCTCCCCAAGGGGTTGAAAGACTAGCAACTATGGCACCCGCATACGAGTGATCTTCGTGTACTTTGATAACATTTACAGATCTTTTAAACAATTTTTGCGCTTCTATAGGTAATGATTCTATAGATGTGTAATTGATACTTTTGTGCCATCCGCTCCACATTTCTATGTGATTTTTCCAAGCAACCTCAAAACCATCAACTAAAGAACTCCAAGCTAACATAGCGGCTGCTTCTTTTGAACTAGCCAGACCTAATGCCAATGTTCCTGATTGCGGCAATCCGCCTGATAAAACAACATCACCAGGCCACGTTTCGTTATAACTTACAGTCATTTTGTTGTTTCTTTTAAAGTCTTGCCATATATCTGTTTCTCCAAGATGCCCTACACTCAAATCACATAAAGCAT
>JBMFVR010000275.1:0-507 GCA_049965895.1 Nitrososphaeria archaeon
ACCCTACTCCTAGCCTGCTTTTCTGACCTGAGGGCTTAGTTTGAACCTGCTTGGGAGTTTCTGGCGATGGCTGTGCCGATGTCTGCTGTAGAGAGGCCTGAGCCTCCTCTTTTTTCTGTTCTTTGGCTGGTTGCTCAATGGCTTCAGGTGGAAACTTATAACCGCACTTAGTGCAATAAACGGCGTCGTCAGGATTCGGGGCTCCGCATTTGGGACAATACTTCGTCATTTATTAATTATATATTAATATGCTGTATAAAAGAATTTTGCTTTCATACGTAAAATTGGTCGGTGAGGAAGTCAGCGTTAATAAAGAAAAAACACCCTAATGGTTGAGCGGCGCCTAAAATTTAGAGATTAGAACCCGTAAAGCTTTTAACCCGGCCAGGGCGTCCTCATCTACGGTTCTGTGTTTGGAGAAAACTCCAGTTTATAATATAACATGAAGGACGTGAAGATGTACACACCGCAGAAAGAAACTTGTGTGGGCATTCGAAAAATCAAGAG
>JBMFVR010000276.1:0-505 GCA_049965895.1 Nitrososphaeria archaeon
ATTGTGAATAAGGAATGTTGAAGGCAGGAAAGCTACTGGTTTTGGTCAAGAAATGAATAGCTGCAATGATGAACAAGCGGTTTAAAATTTAAAACAAAAAT
The DNA here is from genome assembly GCA_049965895.1 of Nitrososphaeria archaeon. Taxonomy (GTDB): domain Archaea; phylum Thermoproteota; class Nitrososphaeria; order Conexivisphaerales; family UBA164; genus KM4347-05. The sequence continues at coordinate 102 of JBMFVR010000276.1, forward strand.
AAAATAGATTATTCGAGATCTTTAAAGCCTTAGCAAAGAACGGGCTAATAAAAAGCTTAAATTTTATGGGATGCTTTATGATGTTTTGAAAGAATGGCATGTGCCTTGGTGCTACATATTATATATCAGAATAGCACGCAAATATTTTTATAACATTGTCTAAATTAACAAAATAAATGACATCATTTAAATATGCTTCTGAAGTGGAAGAAACTGGATGGACTAGAGTTCACTGGTGGATATTTGCGTCATTTGCTGTAGGAATGATATTAGAGGGCTATTCATTTGCATTATCATCAGTAGTTTCAACATGGTTTACATTACCAGTTTTCTTTAGAGTACTGTCTGTTATGTGGTCATCTTTATGGCTGGCTATTGGAGTGATTTTGTTTGGTCCTATCACT